>NZ_JBSSLX010000191.1:0-11117 GCF_053890995.1 Micromonospora sp. I033
CTGGGCGACAAGGACCTCGCCACCCATCTGGTGCGCACCACCATGCTCAACGCCGGCTATCCGCTGTCCCAGGTCACCGAGGCGCTGGCCACCCGCTGGCAGCCCGGCGTACGCCTGCTGCCGGCGACCGACGACCGGCTGGAGACGCATGTCGTCGTGAGCGCGAGGAGTGAGCTTGCGAGCCCCGCAGCCGCGAACAGCGCTGGCGCAGCTGACGTCGACGGCGGCCAGCGGGCGATCCACTTCCAGGAGTGGTGGGTGCGCCACCGGGCGGAGCTGCCCACGCACCGGTTCGTCTTCGTCGGCGCCGAGGCGGCGAAGCCGGCGCCCGGGGTGCTGGAGGCGATCCGCGCCGCCGACGTGGTGCTGGTCGCGCCGAGCAACCCGGTGGTGAGCATCGCCCCGATCCTGGCCGTGCCGGGCCTGCGCGACGCGGTCGCCGACGGGCCCGCCCCGGTCGTCGGGGTGTCCCCGATCATCGGCGGCGCGCCGGTCCGCGGCATGGCGGACCGCTGCCTGTCCGTGCTCGGTGTCGAGTGCAGCGCGGCCGGGGTGGGCGGCCTCTACGGCGGCCGGTCGGCCGGCGGCCTGCTCGACGGCTGGCTGGTCGCGCCCGAGGACGAGGGCACGGCGGTGCCGGAGGTGACCGTGCGCCCGGCGCCGCTGCGGATGACCGACGAGGCGGCGACGGTGGCGATGGTCCGGGCCGCGTTGGAGCTGATGTGAGGCTGGAGATCCTGCCGGTGCTCGGCATCGGCGACGTGACCGAGGGCGACGACCTGGCGGCGCTGATCGCCACCGCCGCGCCCTGGCTGCGCGACGGCGACGTGCTGGTGGTGACCAGCAAGATCGTGTCGAAGGCGGAGGGCCGCCTGGTCGACGTGCCGGCCGACGGGCCGGAGCGGCTCGCCGCCCGGGACGAGGTGCTGGCCGGAGAGACCGCCCGGGTGGTGGCCACCCGGGGCGCGACCCGGATCGTGCAGACCCACCACGGGTTCGTGATGGCCTCCGCCGGCATCGACGCGTCCAACGTGGACAAGACCCGGCTGGTGCTGCTGCCCGAGGACCCGGACGGCTCCGCCCGCGCGCTGCGGGCCACGCTGCGCGAGCGCTACGACCTCGACGTCGCGGTCATCGTCAGCGACACCATGGGCCGGCCGTGGCGCAACGGGCTCACCGACGTGGCGCTCGGGGTGGCCGGCATGCCGGCGATCCGCGACCACCGGGGCGAGATCGACCCCTACGGCAACGAACTCCAGCTCACCCAGATGGCCGTGGTGGACGAACTGGCCGGCGCCGGCGAGCTGATCAAGGGCAAGTGCGACCAGGTGCCGGTGGCGGTGATCCGCGGCTACCTGGGCGAGACCCGGGACGACGACGAGGGTGCCCGGGCGCTGGTCCGGGACGCCGCCCTGGACCTCTTCTCCCTCGGCACCGCAGAGGCGCGCGCCGCCGGTTTGCGGGAGGCGGCCACCCTGCCGGACGGCCCCGGTCCGACCCCGGCCGACCCGGCCGCCGTCGACCGGGCGATCGACGCCGTCGCCGAGGTGGTCGCACCCGGCACCCTGTTCACCCACGTCACCGACCACGAGGTACGCGCCGGACTGGCCGCCACCGTGCCCGGCTGGCCGGCGGAGGCCACCGGCCTGGTCCTCGGCGCGCCACCGGCGCCGGTCGACCCGGCGGACCTGGTCCGGTTCGGCGCCGACCTGCAACGGCTGCGCACCGCGCTGGCCGCCGAGGGCGTCTCGTCGGCCCTGCTGCCCCCGCCGCCCGGCAGCACCGCCAGCGCCACCCTCGCCGTCTGACCCCCGCCGGCCCGTCGGCCCGGCTCAGGCGTCGAGGACGGCGCGGCCGAGCGGGGTCAGGGTGTGCAGGACGGTGTTGCGGTCGCGGTGGCTGACCAGCAGCCCGGCGTTGCGCAGCACGGTGGTGTGCTGGCTGGCCGCGGCGGCGGAGATGCGCAGCCGGCGGGCCACCTCACCGGTGGTGCAGCCCTCGTCGGCGGCCTCCAGCACGGCCGCCCGGGTCCGGCCGAGCAGGGCGGCCAGCGCCTCCCGCTGTGCCGCGTCGGCGTCCCCGCGGGCGCCGCTGCCCGGCTCGGGCATGAGGCCGCCGAGCCGGTCGACGGGATAGACCAGCACCGGCGGCAGGTTCGGGTCGAGAAGCGCGACCGGGGTGCGCGCGCAGAAGAACGAGGGGACCAGCAGCAGCCCCCGGCCGTCGAGGCGGAGTTCCCGGCTGTCCGGGTAGTCGAGAACCTCCAGTATCCCGTCGGCCCAGCGCATGCTCGGCCGGAGGCTGGCCAGCAGCCCTTCGGCGCCACCGTCGAGCATGGCCCGGGCGCGGCGGGCCCGGTCCGCCTCCACGGCGGCCTGGATCCGCGACCAGTACGGGGAGACCGCCAGCGACTGGTACCGGACCATCGAGTCGGTCAGGTGGCGCAGCACCTCGGGCTCCCCGCGGGCCAGCGCGTTCGCCGACGACGGCAGCGCGTTCTCCTCGGCGAGCAGGGTCAGGTCCCGGCGGAGCATGGTGACCGGGGTGCCCCGCACCGCCTCCAGCCCGGCTGCCAGGCCGTCCTTGCTGGCGTACGGGGTGAGGAAGTCGGGGAAGTAGCCGCGGGGCGGGTTGAGGGCCAGCAGCAGGCGGTAGTCCTCGGTGGCGCTGTCCGTCCGCAGCGCGTGGGCCACGGAGCGTCGCCACTCGGTCAGCAGCGGGTCACGCCCGCGGCCCTGGAGCAGGTGCAGGCTGAGGACCAGTTCCCAGACGGGATCCGCGGCGGGGGCCACCCTGGTCCGCAGGATGTCCTCGCGGGAGAAAATGACCTTCAGCATGGAGCTCTCCCGGGCGGACAGAGGGAGTGCCCGCCACCCTGAGCACTGTACCTGCCGGCACTTATCTCCATCTTTAAGCGTGGACTGAAAAACCTCGACGGTGCCCGGCCCGGTTGGGCAGACTTCCCCTTGCCCACCGATGCCGGGGCACGGCAGCACCGACCCGGTCGGCGGGCGCGCCGGTCGGCCGGACGGCACCACGAGGGTCTGCGGCTGTTCTCCGTAGAGGTGTCGTCCGGCGACCGCTCAGCCGATCCAGAGCGCGACCCGGTGGTCCTCGTCGGTGACGTAGTAGCAGCGCCCGTCCAGCTCGGCCAGGCCCTCCACGTGGTGGAACGGCGCCAGCTCGGCCACCAGCTTCCCCACCACCCGCGCGTCCGGGCCGACGTCGTGCCGGAACCGGACGTGGCGCGAGGTCACCGCGCCGCCGTGCGGGTGGTCGTCCAGCAGCACCGAGCCCTTGCCGACCGCGTCGATCGAGCCGATCACCGCCGCGAAGCCGCCGTCCGGCGTCGGCGTGACGGCCCGGAAGCCGGTCAGCGCGCCCGCCGGAGTCACCCCGGTGAGGGCGTACGCCCCGACGGCCCGCGGCCAGCCGGGCTTCCCGTCGAACATGTCCGCCACCCCGGCCAGCTCGACCAGGATGGGTTCGCCCTCGGCGGTCACCGGGAAGCGCAGCCCGAGCAGCACCGTTCCCGCCGGGGTGAAGGCCGCCGCCTCGACGTTGAGCGGCAGGTCGTCCTCGGCCAGCCGACTCACCCAGCTCTTGGCCCGGGCCGTGCCGCGGGCCAGGGTCTCCACGATGAACCGCTGCCGGACCCGGTCCCCCGGCGGCAGCGGGGTCAGCGGCGCGGCGGCGAGCGCGTCGTTGATCGCCCGGTGCAGCCGGAACCGGTTGCGCACCACGTGCAGCGGCAGCGTCCCGTGGGCGGCGTCGTCCTCCCGGAACCGGGCCACGAACGCCCGGCGGGGGCGCAGCGGCCCGGCCTTGGAGCCGAAGTGCGAGCCGAAGACGTACACCCAGCCGTCGTGGTGGGCGAGCGCCTCGCCGTCCTCGGTGCGGCCGTTCTCCCGGCCGGCGTCGGCGGCCACGTGGTGTGCCACCCACTCACCGTCCGCACGCTCCAGCAGCAGGGCCAGGCACCGCTCCACCGGCCCCTCGTCGAGGACGGTCCAGAACCCCCGGCGGGCGCCGTGGGCCCGCAGCAGGGCCGGCGAGCGTACCGGCAGCAGGTCGCTGGCCTCGTTGCCGGCCACGACGAACTCGACGAGTCGCAGGGTCACCCGGCCAGGGTACGGAGGGCGCGCCCGTACAGTGGCGGGGTGCCGGACACCGAGACGTACGCCGACCTGCACGCCGACGCCACCGCGGTGCTGAGCCGCTGGACGGCGACCAGCCCGGCGGCCGCCGCGAACCGGGACCGCACGCTGGCGCTGCTCGCCGGCGGGCCGGTGACGATGAGCCGGGCGCACCGGCCCGGGCACGTCACCGCCAGCGCGCTGGTGCTCGACCCGACCGGCGCCCGGGTGCTGCTCTGCCTGCACGGCAAGTTCCGCAGGTGGGTGCAGCTCGGCGGGCACTGCGAGCCCGGCGACCGGACCCTGGCGGCCGCCGCGCTGCGCGAGGCCACCGAGGAGTCCGGGATCGCCGGCCTGGTGGTCGACCCGGAGCCGATCGACGTGGACATCCACCCGGTGGCCTGCCAGGGCGGCTCGCTGCACTACGACGTCCGGTTCGCCGTGCTCGCCCCGGCCGGGGCGACCGAGCGGGTCAGCGCCGAGTCCGAGGCGCTGGGCTGGTTCCCGCCGGACCGGCTGCCCGAGCCGCTGGCCGACGGGACCGTCCAGCTGGTGGCCCCGGCGCTGGCCGCGCTGGCCCGGCGGGCCGCCGGCTGAGCCGGGGCACGGTCAGACCAGGCCCTCCTCGCCGCGCTCCTTGAGCTCGTCGACGACCTTCTTCACGTCCTGCGCCCGCTCGCGCGGGCAGACCAGCAGTGCGTCCGGGGTGTCCACCACGATCAGGTCGTGAACGCCGATCGCGGCCACCAGCCGGCCGGACTGCGGCACCACCACCAGGCCGGTGGTGTCCCGCAGCAACACGCCCGGCTTGGCGTCGCCGCCCAGCACCACGTTGCCGGCGGCGTCGGCGGGGAGCACCTCGCCGAGGGTGTGGAAGTCGCCGACGTCGTTCCAGCCGAAGTCGCCGGGGACGGTCGCCACCCGGCCGGCGGTCGCCGCGCCCTCCATCACCGCGTAGTCGACCGAGATCTTGGGCAGGGTCGGCCAGACCGTGCCGAGGACGTCGTCCTGCTCGGGGGTGCCCCAGGCCGCCGCGATCGCGGTGATCCCCGCGTGCAGGGCGGGCTGCTGCCGGGCCAGCTCGGCCAGGAAGACGTCCACCCGCCAGACGAACATGCTGGCGTTCCAGAGGTGCCGGCCGGAGCGGACGTAGCCTTCCGCCACGTCGGCGGCCGGCTTCTCCTTGAACTCGATGACCGGGCGCAGCGGGCCGTCGCCCACCGGCTCGCCGGTCTCCAGGTAGCCGTAGCCGGTCTCGGGCCGGGTCGGGGTGATGCCCACGGTCATCAGCGAACCCTGCTCGGCGCCGCGGATCGCCTGCCGGACCACCTCGGCCCAGCGCGCCGGGTCACCGATGAGGTGGTCGGCCGCGAACGAGCCCATCACCGCCTCCGGGTCGCGCTCGGCGATCACCGCCGCGGCCAGGGCGATCGCCGCGCAGGAGTCCCGGGGCGAGGGCTCGACGAGGATGTTCTCCTCCGGCAGGCCCGCGAGTTGCCGGGCCACCGCCGCGACGTGCGCGGCCCCGGTGACCACCAGCGTGCGCTCGGGCGTGGTCAGCGGCGACAGCCGGTCCACCGTGGCCTGGAGCAGCGAGGCCGGGGTGCCGGTCAGCGGGTGGAGGAACTTGGGGTGGCCGGCACGGGACAGCGGCCACAACCTCGTGCCACTGCCGCCCGCCGGGATGACGGCGTAGAACATCAGCACATCATGCCCGAACCGTCCCGCTACGGGCCGGGGGTCGGACGTACCCGCAGGTGACACTCAGGCACGCGCCCGGCTCCACGCGGCGATGTGCACCTCCGCGCTGGACTCCCAGGTGAACTCCTTGGCCCGGTCGAAGCCGGCCTTGGCCAGGGAGAGCCGGCGCTGCTCGTCGTCGAGCAGCGCGGTCAGGTCGGTGGCGATCTGGTCCGGGTCCTCGCTGGTGTACGCCACGGCGTCGCCGCCCACCTCGGGCAGGGAGAGCCGCGGGGTGGTGAGCACCGGCGCCGCGCACGCCATCGCCTCCAGGATGGGCAGGCCGAAGCCCTCGCCGTAGGAGGGGTAGGCGGCGACCAGCGCGCCGCCGAGGAAGCCGGGCAGGTCGGCGTAGCGCAGGTAGCCGGGGCGGAGCAGCCGCAGGTGCGACGGCACCTCGGCCACCGCGCGGTCGATGTCGTCGTCGTGCCCCTGGCCACCGGCGACGACCAGCGCGGGCGGGTTCTCCCGGTCGGCCACCGCGCGGGCCCAGCCGCGGATCAGATTGGGTACGTTCTTGCGCGGCTCCTTGGCCCCGAGGAACGCGATGTAGCTGCTGCTGCCCAGCCCGAGGCGGGCCCGGACCCGGGCCTTCTCCTCCTCGCTCGGCGCGTGGAAGGCGGCCTGGTCGACCCCGTGGTAGGCCACGTCGATCCGGGTCGGGTCGGCGTCCAGCAGGCGGATCAGCTCGTCCCGGGTGGCCTTGCTCGGCACGATCACCCGGTTGGCGCGGCGCAGCGACGTCTTGATCGCGCTGCGGAAGAAGGTGCGGCGCGACTTGTCGTAGTGCTCCGGCTCGGTGAAGAAGGTCGCGTCGTGCACGGTGACCGTGACCGGGCAGCCGGCCCGCAGCGGGCAGGTGTAGAAGGGCGAGTGCAGCACCTCGGCGCCCACCTGCTGGGCCAGCAGCGGCAGGCCGGTCTGCTCCCAGGCCAGCCGGGCCGGGCGGTGCGCGACGGCCGCCGGGGCGGGGATCACCTCGGCGGCGGGCAGCATCCGGGTGTAGCGCTCCAGGTCGGTGCGGAGGCTCACCACGGCCAGGTCGACGGCGGCGCCGCAGACCCGGCCGAGGGCACCGAGCAGGCCGTCGACGTATCTACCGACGCCGCCGCGATCGGCGGGGACACTCGTGGCGTCGATGAGCACGCGGGGCGGGCGGCCGGCGGTCACGGGGCGACTCCTCAGGCTGGCGCGTCTGTGGGGAACAACACTGTCGGCAAGCCTACGCCGGGCCGGGTGCCCGACGCTGACTGCGACCCGACGGTACGCCGACTTGTCGTTGTCATCGAGTACGCGCCCCGGGCGCGTATCGTTCGCGCCGATGGCCGACAACATTGCCCGGGTGTTCGCCGACGCGATCGCGACCGACCCCGCCCGCCCCCTGCTGACCTGGTACGACGACGCCACCGGCGAGCGCACCGAGCTCTCCGGCGCGACGCTGGCGAACTGGGTGGCCAAGACGGCCAACCTGCTGGTCGACGAGGTCGCCCTCGCTCCCGGCGACACGGCCGCCGTGCTGCTCCCGCCGCACTGGCAGACCGCCGCCGTGCTGCTCGGCTGCTGGTCGGCGAAGCTGACCGTGGCCGAGGCCCCGGGCGACGTGGACGTGCTCTTCGCCGCCACCGGCCGGGTCGACGAGGCGGGCGCCTGGTCGGCCGGCGAGCGCTACGCGCTGGCCCTCGACCCGTTCGCGCTGCCGATGCGCGAGGTGCCGGCCGGTTTCGCCGACTTCGTGTCGGCGGTACGCGGCCACGGCGACCACTTCACCCCGTACCCCGGGGGCGGTGCCGGGGACGCGACGCTGCTGGCCCGCGCGGAGGCCCGGGCCGTGGAGCTCTGCCTCACCCCCGGCGACCGGCTCCTGGTCGACGTGACGCGGCATCCCGACCCGGTCGACTGGCTCCTCGCCCCGCTGACGGCCGCCACCACCGTGGTCGCCTGCGCCAACCTGGACCAGACCCGCCTCGACCCCCGCACGGCGGCGGAGAAGGTCACCCGGGCGCTCACCTAGGCGAGGTCAGGCGGGGGTCGGGTGGTCGGAGGTGGCGCGGCGCTGGGCGAAGGTGGCGAAGGCGGTCAGTGACTCCGGGTTGGCCAGGGCGCCCTTCGCCGCGGCGCTGTCCACCGGGGTGCCGGTGAGGATCTTCTTGACCGGCACCTCCAGCTTCTTCGCGCTCAGGGTGCGCGGGACGGCCCGGACCTGGTGGATCTCGTCGGGGACGTGCCGCGGCGACAGCGCGGTCCGCAGCTCCCGGCAGATCTTCTTCCGCAGCTCGTCGTCCAGCTCCAGGCCCTCGGCCAGCACCACGAAGAGCAGCAGCTCGCCGGCCCCGCCCTCGTCGTCCTCCAGGTGCACCACGACCGAGTCGACCACCTCGTCGAGCCCCTCGACCACCGAGTAGAACTCGGCCGTGCCGAGCCGGACGCCGCCCCGGTTGAGGGTGGCGTCCGAGCGGCCGGTGATCACGCAGCCGCCGCGCTCGTTGACGGTGATCCAGTCGCCGTGCCGCCAGACGCCGGGGTAGACCTCGAAGTACGCCTCCCGGTAGCGGGAGCCGTCGGTGTCGTTCCAGAAGCCGACCGGCATGCTCGGCATCGGCTCGGTGATCACGAGCTCGCCGAGCTGGCCGATCACCGGCGAGCCGTCGGCCGAGCGGGCCTCCACCTTCGCGCCGAGCGCCCGGCAGGTGATCTCCCCGGCGTGCACCGGCAGCAGCGGCACGCCGCCGACGAAGCCGGTGCAGACGTCCGTGCCGCCGGAGAGCGACTGGAGCTGGAGGCGGTCGCCGACGGTCTCGTAGACCCAGGTGAAGCCCTCGGCGGGCAGCGGGGCGCCGGTCGAGCCGACCCCGCGCAGCGCGGACAGGTCGGCGATCTCCTTCGGCACCAGCCCGGCCTTGCGGCAGGCCAGCAGGAACGGCGCCGAGGTGCCGAAGTAGGTGGTGCCGGTCTCCGCCGCCAGCCGCCACAGCGCGCCCAGGTCGGGGTGGCCCGGGTTGCCGTCGAAGATCACGATCGTCGCGCCCACCGCCGGCCCGGAGACCAGGAAGTTCCACATCATCCAGCCGGTGGTGGTGAACCAGAAGAACCGGTCGGTCGGGCCCAGGTCGTGGTGCAGGGCCAGCATCTTGAGGTGTTCCAGCAGGATGCCGCCGTGGCCGTGCACGATCGGCTTGGGCAGCCCGGTGGTGCCGGAGGAGTAGAGCACGTAGAGCGGGTGGTCGACGGGCACCGGGGTGAAGGCCAGCGGCTCGTCGGTCTCCGCCGCCAGCTCCGCCCAGGAGAGCGCGCCCTCGGGAGGCGCGCCGGCCGGGTCGAGGTACGCGATGCCGACGGTGTGCCGCAGCGACGGCAGGGCGGCCCGGATGGCGGCCACCTCGGCGCGCCGGTCGACCGGCTTGTCGCCGTAGCGGTAGCCGTCGACCGCCACCAGCACCGTGGGCTCGATCTGCTGCCAGCGGTCGGTGACGCTGCGGGTGCCGAACTCGGGCGCGCAGGAGGAGAAGATCGCGCCGAGGCTGGCCGTGGCGAGCAGCAGGACGTATGTCTCCGGGATGTTCGGCGCGTACGCCGCCACCCGGTCGCCCTTCCCCACGCCGAGCCGGCGCAGGCCGGCCGCCACCCGGCGGACCTGCTCCCGCAGCTGCGCGGCGGTAAGCGTCTCCGGCGCGCGGGTCTGCCCGTGTGCGATCACCACCGGGTCGTCGTCGTCCCGGCCCGGCATCCGCAGCACGTTCTCGGCGTAGTTGAGGGTGGCGCCGGGGAACCACCGGGTGCCCGGCATGGTCCGGTCGGTGAGCGTCGCGGTCGGCGGGGTGTGTGCGACCACCTCGAAGTAGTCCCAGATCGACTGCCAGAAGCCGGCCAGGTCGGTCACCGACCACTGCCACAGCGCGTCGTAGTCGGCGAACTCCAGCCCCCGGTGCTCGGCCAGCCAGCGCAGGTAGTCGCCGATCCGGGACCGCTCACGCACGTCGGCCGGCGGCGTCCACAGCACGTCACCCACTGTTCCACCCTCCCTGAGGCCCCGTCACGACACTGTGCATGGGCCGTGGCGCCATCTTGCCCTACCTCGCGACGCCATTCTCCGCACCGGGTGCCGGTGACGGGGCGTGGCCGGCCCACACGCCCGCAGCCCGGGGTGTGTGGGCCGGCCCGGTCAGCCGGCCCGGTGGGCCTGGATCGCCCGGCGGCGGGCCAGCCGGTGGGCCCGGCGGATCTCCGCCTCCCGGAAGCGCCGCTCGTCCTCCGGCGTCTCGGGCAGCACCGGCCGGACCGGGCGGGGCGCGCCGCCCACGTCCACGCCCACGAAGACCAGGTACGCCGTGGCGACCCGGACCGGCTCGTCCTCGGCGGAGTCCCAGCGCTCGGCGACCACCTTCACCCCGACCTCCATCGAGGTGTTGCCGGTCCAGTTGACCTGGGCGTGCGCGTGCACCAGGTCGCCCACCCGGACCGGCTCGGAGAAGACGATCTCGTCGATCGAGGCGGTGACCGCGGTGCCCCCGCTGTGCCGGGCCGCCGCCGCCCCGGCGACGTCGTCGACGAACTTCATCAGTACCCCACCGTGCACGGTCCCGTACAGATTGACATCGACAGCGGTCATGATGCGACTCAGCGTGACCCGCGAGTACGAGGTCGGCTTGCCCTGCGGGGCGGAGGGGTGATCTGTCATGCCGAAAACGGTACGGTGCGCGGATGCGACATCTCTGGAGCTTCCTCGCCGGGTTGGTGGTGGCGCCCGTCACCTGGGTGCTCGTCACGCTCGGTCAGGACGGATCTGAGCGCACCGTGCACCGCTGGGTGGAGATCGGTACGTACAGCACGCCCAACCTGATCGAGCCGGCCGTCTACCTGGGCGTCGCCGGCATCCTGCTCGGCCTGCTCGGCACGCTGCGCTTCTCGCCACTCGGCCCGGCCGTGGCCGGGCTGCTGCTCGCGGTCCCGTACCTCGGGCTGTTCGTCGCGCCCTTCACCGTCCGGGACGCGATCCCCGAGAGCTGGAAGATGCTCGGGGACCCGCTGCCGCTGCGGCAGCCGCTGGAGAACGGCACGCTGTTCCTGATCGGCATGCTGCTGCTGATGGCCGTGTTCAGCGGCCAGCGCTGGCGGCAGCGGCCGGACGGGCCGGCGGCCGAGGCGGAGCTGACCTCGGCCGACAAGCCGGTCGAGCACAGCCCCTCGCTCGGCGACTGGCCCCCGGCCGTCTTACCGGTCCCCGGCGCGCCCTGGACGCAGATC
>NZ_JBSSLX010000192.1:0-11115 GCF_053890995.1 Micromonospora sp. I033
TCACCCCGCACACGGTGCCGAAACTGCGCTGCGCCGCGATCGCCGGACCGGCCAACAACCAACTCGACACCCCGGCCACCGCTGACCTGCTGCACCAGCGTGGCATCCTCTGGGCCCCGGACAGCATCGTGAGCGCCGGCGGCATCATCCACGCCACCGCCGTCGAACTACATCACGAGACCTCCACCCAGGCCACCGTCCGGGTCCACGGCATCGCCGACACCCTCGCCGACATCCTGCGCACCGCCCGCGCCACCGGCTCGACCCCGGCCGACGCCGCGCGCTCCCACGCCCGCCAACGCATCCGGAGTGCTCACCACTGACCAGAGCCACCACCACCCTCCGATCACCCTGGAGCACCCCCACATGACTCCGGCAACCAAGCTCGTGATTGTCATCCGTGCCGACCTGCCAGCCGCATGGGCGGCCAACGCCGCAGCAGTGCTCGCGTTGAGCCTCGGCGGCCGGCTGCCCCATCCCCCGGCGGCCGACGCCAAGGACGGATCCGGCGAGCTGCACGTGGGGCTGAACCCCCATCCGGTGCCCATCCTGAGCGCCACCGCCGACCAGCTCCGCGACCTGCACCGCGCGGCGCGCGCCGACGGGGATCTCATCACCGTGGGCTTCAACGAGGTCGCCCGACAGGCCCGAACGTACGACGACTACGTGACCGCGCTCGCCGCAACACCCGCGGCCGAGATCGACTACGTCGCCGTCGCGGCGTACGGCCCGCGCAACCGAATCACCGCCCTGACCAAGCGATTCGCCCTCTACGCCGCCGACGCGCCGGTCACCGCACAGCCGGACGCCACCCACAGGAGAGCCGGACTCTTCCCCACCGCCGATGACCGCCGGTTCAGCGCACCCGCCAACGGGAGTGAACGGCAACTGCTGCACGACATGCTGCGAGCCCAGCGCAATACGCTGAAGTTGAAGTGCTCAAACGTCGAGGACGACCTGGCTCGCCGAGCGGTGCCGCCATCGACGCTGTCGCTGCTGGGCTTGATCCGGCACCTCGCCGATGTGGAACGCCGTTGGTTCCGCCAGGTCCTGGCCGGGCAACACGCACCCCCACGTTTCTCATCACCGACGAACCCCGACGGGGACTTCGACGACGCCGTAACCGACCTGGCCGTCGTCGCCGCAGCCCGCCGATCCTGGCACGGCGAGGTCGCGTTCGCCGACGCGTTCATCGCCAAGGCTCGCGACCTGGACATCGAGGGCAATGACAGCTGGCGCGGCACCGTCTCGCTGCGCTGGGTCCTCATCCACATGATCGAGGAGTACGCCCGCCACAACGGACACGCCGACCTACTCCGCGAACGCATCGACGGAACCATCGGCATGTAGATCGTTCCGCCATGATCAACCGCGCTGTTCTCGGCAGAAGCGGATGCGCCAGCCTCGCCGCCCGCCCGCGTACACCGCGGGTAGCCAACCAGCCGCATCGGGGTGTCACGCCGCAAGCGTCCCGCCCCGGTTGCATCCAAGGCTCTCTCCGCGTACCTGGGGCACTCCGACCCCGGCTTCACCCTCCGGATCTACACGCACCTGCCGCAGACCAGCGAGGACCGCACCCGCCGCGCGATCGACCACGCCTTCGCCGACGATCCGCAGACGGCAGACGGCGTGGAAACGGCATGATCATGGCAATCGAGCCGTTCCGGGTGCTCCGCCGCAGGTCAGGGTACCTGCGATGATCACTTGGCGTTGAAGTAGTTGGCCTCGGGGTGGTGGACGACGATGGCGTCGGTGGCCTGCTCGGGGACGAGCTGGAACTCCTCCGAGAGCTGGACGTTGATCCGCTCGGCGCCGAGCAGCTCCACGATCTTCGCCCGGTCCTCCAGGTCGGGGCAGGCCGGGTAGCCGAACGCGTACCGGCAGCCCCGGTAGTCGGTGCGCAGCAGGCCGGCCAGGTCCGCCGGATCCTCGTCGGCGACCGTACGCCCACCCGGCAGGACCAGCTCCGAGCGGATCCGCCGGTGCCAGTACTCGGCCAGCGCCTCGGTGAGTTGCACCGACAGGCCGTGCACCTCCAGGTAGTCGCGGTACTCGTTGCCCGCGAACATCTTCGCGGTGTATTCGCTGATCGGCTGCCCGACGGTGACCAGCTGCAACGCCACCACGTCCAACTGCTCACCCTTCGGGCGGAAAAAGTCGGCCAGGCAGAGCCGGCGCTCCTGCCGCTGCCGCGGGAACGAGAACCGGGCCCGCTCGGCGTGCCCGTTCTCGTCCAGCACCACCAGGTCGTTGCCCTCCGAGTACGCCGGGAAGTAGCCGTACACCACAGCCGCCTCCAGCACCTGGTCGGCGATGAGCCGGTCCAGCCAGTAGCGCAGTCGCGGCCGCCCCTCGGTCTCCACCAGCTCCTCGTACGACGGGCCCTTGCCGCCCCGGGCGCCGCGCAGCCCCCACTGCCCCAGGAAGGTGGCCCGCTCGTCGAGCAGCGCCGCGTAGTCGGCCAGCGGCACGCCCTTGACCACCCGGGTGCCGAAGAACGGCGGCGTGGGCACCTCCACGTCGGCGGCCACGTCGGAGCGCACCGAGGCGTCGTCCAGCTCCGGCAGCGCCTCGCGGACCAGCGCCCGCTGCCGCTCGCGCCGCTCCCGGCGGGCCGCCAGGGCGGCCTCCCGCTCCGGGTCGACCACCGGCGCGCCGCCCCGCTTGGCGGCCATCACCCGGTCCATCAGGGACAGTCCCTCGAACGCGTCCCGGGCGTAGTGCACCTGCCCGGGGAACGCCGAGCGCAGGTCGTCCTCCACGTACGCCCGGGTGAGCGCCGCGCCGCCGAGCAGCACCGGCCAGCGCTCGGCGACCCCGCGCGCGGCCATCTCGGCCAGGTTCTCCTTCATGATGACCGTGCTCTTGACCAGCAGGCCGGACATGCCGATGGCGTCGGCCCGGTGCTCCTCGGCGGCGTCGAGGATCGCGTTGATCGGCTGCTTGATGCCGATGTTGACGACGTCGTAGCCGTTGTTGGACAGGATGATGTCCACCAGGTTCTTGCCGATGTCGTGCACGTCGCCCTTGACGGTGGCGAGCACGATCCGCCCCTTGCCGTCGTCGTCGGTCTTCTCCATGTGCGGCTCCAGGTAGGCCACCGCGGTCTTCATCACCTCGGCGGACTGGAGCACGAACGGCAGCTGCATCTGGCCGGAGCCGAACAGCTCACCGACCACCTTCATGCCGTCCAGCAGCAGGTCGTTGATGATGGACAGCGGCGTGCGCCCCTCGGCCATCGCGGTGTCCAGGTCGGCCTCCAGGCCGCTGCGCTCGCCGTCGATGATCCGCCGCTTGAGCCGCTCGTCCAGCGGCAGCGCGGCCAGCTCCTCGGCCCGGGTGGCCCGCGCCGAGGCGGCGTCGACCCCCTCGAACACCTCGATGAACCGCTGCACCGGGTCGTAGCCCTCGCGGCGCCGGTCGTAGACCAGGTCGAGCGCGATCTGGCGCTGCTCGTCGGGGATCTTCGACATCGGCAGGATCTTGCTGGCGTGCACGATCGCCGAGGTCAGGCCGGCCTGCGCGCACTCGTGCAGGAACACCGAGTTGAGCACCTGCCGGGCCGCCGGGTTCAGGCCGAAGGAGACGTTCGAGATGCCCAGCGTGAAGTTGACCCCCGGGTAGCGGGCGGTGATCTCCCGGATCGCCTCGATCGTCTCGATCCCGTCCCGGCGGGTCTCCTCCTGACCGGTGGCGATCGGGAAGGTCAACGCGTCGATGAGGATGTCCTCCCGGCGCAGCCCCCACCGGCCGGTCAGGTCGTCGATCAGCCGGCACGCCACGCGGACCTTCCAGTCCCGGGTGCGGGCCTGACCCTCCTCGTCGATGAGCAGCGCCACCACGGCCGCGCCGTGCTCCCGGACCACCGGCATCACCCGGGCGTAGCGGGACTCCGGGCCGTCACCGTCCTCGAAGTTGACCGAGTTGACCACGCAGCGGCCGCCGAGCATCTCCAGCCCCGCCTCGACCACCGCCGGCTCCGTGGAGTCCAGCATGATCGGCAGCGTGGAGGCGGTGGCGAACCGGCCGGCCAGCTCGCGCATGTCCTGCGTGCCGTCCCGGCCGACGTAGTCGACGCAGAGGTCCAGCAGGTGTGAGCCGTCCCGGGCCTGGCCGCGGGCGATCTCCACGCAGGCCTGCCAGTCGGCGGCGAGCATCGCCTCGCGGAACGCCTTGGAGCCGTTGGCGTTGGTCCGCTCCCCCACCATCAGGATGCTGGCGTCCTGGGCGAACGGCACGTGGTGGTAGATCGACGAGACGCCCGCCTCGGGGCGCGGCTCCCGGGCCACCGGCCGCCGCCCGCGCAGCCGCTCGACCAGCACCCGGATGTGCTCCGGGGTGGTGCCGCAGCAGCCGCCGACCAGGGCCACGCCGTAGTCGGTGACGAACTGCTCCAGCGCGTCGGCCAGCTCGACCGGGCTCAGCGGGAAGTACGCCCCGTCGGCGGTCAGCACGGGCAGGCCCGCGTTCGGCATCACCGAGACCGGGATGCGCGAGTGCTGGGACAGGTAGCGCAGGTGCTCGCCCATCTCCGCCGGGCCGGTCGAGCAGTTGAGGCCGATCAGGTCGACGCCGAGCGGCTCGATCGCGGTCAGCGCGGCGCCGATCTCGCTGCCCAGCAGCATGGTGCCGGTCGTCTCCACGGCCACCTGGCAGATGATCGGGACGTCCCGCCCCAGCTCCACACGGGCGCGCTTCGCGCCGACCACCGCGGCCTTGACCTGGAGCAGGTCCTGGCAGGTCTCGATGATCAGGGCGTCCGCCCCACCGGCGATCAGCCCGGCGGCGTTCTCCTGGTAGGCGTCCCGCAGCGTGGCGTACGCCGCGTGCCCGAGGGTGGGCAGCTTGGTGCCGGGGCCCATCGAGCCGAGCACGAACCGCGGCTGCTCCGGCGTCGCGTGCGCGTCGGCGGCCTCCCGGGCGAGCCGCGCGCCCGCCTCGGACAGCTCGCGGATCCGCTCCGCGATGCCGTACTCGGCGAGGTTGGGCAGGTTGGCGCCGAAGGTGTTGGTCTCCACGCAGTCCGCGCCGGCGGCCAGGTAGGCCTCGTGCACGCTCCGGACCACGTCCGGCCGGGTGACGTTGAGGATCTCGTTGCAACCCTCAAGGCCGTCGAAGTCGTCCAGGGTCAGGTCGGCCGCCTGGAGCATCGTCCCCATCGCCCCGTCGGCGATGAGGATCCGGTCCGCCAGCACATCGAGCAACGAAGTCCGCACACGGCCAGGTTAGTGCGGCCCGGCGTGGACGGGTTACCGCAACCTGCCCTTCCCACATACTGTCAGCGGGATCACCGCGTACCTTTCATCCGGTTGGCCCGAGTGGTCGGGCCGGGTGACCGGCGCGGCCGACGGGCCGCGCCCGGCGGCGGCACGTAGGCTGGCGGACGTGAAGGACATCAGCGACGCGACCGTGCGACGGTTCCAGGTCGCGGCGCGGCGTCAGACGCGCCGAGCCGGAAATGTCGTAGGCGGACGGCCGGGCGACCCCCGGGCGCCGCTCCCGACGAGCAGGGTGAGGTGACGGCGTGACCGAGTTCGACGGACTGCCGGTGCTGCGGTCCCCGGTCGCCATCGCGGCCTTCGAGGGGTGGAACGACGCCGCCGACGCGTCCACCGCCGCGGTGGAGCACCTGGAGCAGGTCTGGCAGGCGCGACAGGTGACGGAGCTGGACCCGGAGGACTTCTACGACTTCCAGGTGAGCCGGCCGACCATCACGATGGCCGAGGGCGAGACCCGTCGGGTCGAGTGGCCGACCACCCGGTTCATGGTGGCCAGCCCCGAGGGCACCGAGCGGGACGTGGTGCTGATCCGCGGCATCGAGCCGAGCATGCGGTGGCGCACCTTCTGCGAGCAGGTGCTGGAGATCTGCCACAGCCTGGAGGTCGAGCGGGTGGTGCTGCTCGGCGCGCTGCTGGCCGACGTGCCGTACACCCGGCCGCTGCCGATCAGCGGCAGCGCCTCGGACGCCGACGCCGCCAAGCGCTACCAGCTCACCCCCACCCGCTACGACGGGCCGACCGGCATCGTGGGGGTGCTGCACGACGCCTGCACCCGGGCCGAGGTCGACGCCGTGTCGTTCTGGGTCCACGTGCCGCACTACGCCAACAACCCGCCCTGCCCCAAGGCCACCCTGGCGCTGCTGCACCGGGTCGAGGAGGTGCTCGACCTGCCGGTGCCGATGGCCGACCTGGCCGAGGAGGCCGCCGAGTGGGAGCAGCGGGTACGCAGCGCCGCCGAGCAGGACGCCGAGCTGGGCGAGTACGTCCGTGAGCTGGAGGAGCGGGTCGGCGACGCCGGCATCACCCCGCTGACCGGCGACGAGATCGCCCAGGAGTTCGAGAAGTACCTGCGCCGCCGGGGCGGCTCCGCCGGCCCCACCGCCGGCTCCTGGTAGCCGCTCTTCCGTGAAGGCCGGGTCCCCGTGGACCCGGCCTTCCGCGTGTCCGGGGTGGCGAGGTCACCCCCGCTAGGGCATCCTAGGAACCTAGCTGTGATGAGGAGGCGGGCATGCAGATCAATCCCGGCGCGGCCGAGTTCCCGCACCGGCAGATCGCCGCGCAGCTCAAGGCCCAGGTCCGGCGCGGCGACTGGGGGCCCGGCGAGCGGCTGCCGTCCATCCCGGCCATCGCCGAGATGTTCGGCGTGGCGAAGCAGACCGTGCAGCGCGCCGTCGACCAGCTGCGGGTCGAGGGCATCCTGATCACCAAGCCCGGCTCCGGTACGTACGTCCGGGGCACCCGGCGCCGGCTCAACCGGCTCTCCCGTGGCCGGTACGGCGGCTTCCGCGGCTACCACACCGACCTGGCCGCCCGGTACCGCCAGCAGCTCGTCTCGGTCGGCCGCGCCCCCGCCCCGCCCGAGGTGGCCGACGCGTTCGGGGTGGCCGACGGCACCGAACTGCTCTGCCGGCGGCACCTGGTCCGCACCGACGACTCACCGGTCGAGGTGGGCGCCTCCTGGTTCCTGCCCGCCGACACCGCCGGCACCTCGCTGGAGCGGGCCGAGGCGTTCGGCCGCCCGCTCTACCAGGAGGCCGAGGAGGCCACCGGCCGCCGGTACCACACCGCGACCGACACGATCAGCGCCCGGCAGCCCAGCCGGGAGGAGGCGGAAATCCTCCAGATCCGGCCGGACACCCCGGTGCTGCACCTGCTGCACGTCGCCTACGACGCCCAGCGCAAGCCGATCGAGGTCGCCCACGCCACCTGGCCCGGCCCGATGACCACCCTCACCGAGGAGTACCGCATCCCCGCCCCGCAGGCAGACCCCGACCCCGACCCGGGCCTCGTCCTGGGCTAACCCCCGGGCCAGCCGATCATGGAGTTGTGGCGGTGGACGGAAGCCACCAACCGGGCAGAACGACCGCCACAAGTCCATGATCGCCCGGGGCGGGGGCAGAGCGCGGGCCGGCGGTCAGAGGCGGATGCCGAGGAGGGCGTCCACGGTGTCGGCGAAGAGCTTCGGGGCGTCGGCGTCGTCGGCCACGCCGGCGAGGGCCTGGTCGGCCCAGGCGTCGGCCACGGCCAGGGCGCCGGGGGTGTCGAGGTCCTCGGCGAGGCGGGCACGTACCCCGGCAAGCAGCTCCGCGCCGGACGGGCCGGCCGGCGCGGCGGCGGCCCGGCGCCAGCGGGCCAGCCGCTCCTGCGCCTCGACGAGCAGCTCGTCGGTCCATGAGCGGTCGCTGCGGTAGTGCCCGCTGAGCAGCGCCAGCCGCACCGCCATCGGGTCGACGTGGTCGGCCCGCAGCCGGGAGACGAAGACCAGGTTGCCCCGGGACTTCGACATCTTCTCCCCGTCCAGGCCGATCATGCCGGCGTGCACGTAGTGGTCGGCGAACGGGGCCTGGCCGGTCAGCCGCTCGGCGTGCGCCGCCGAGCACTCATGGTGCGGGAACAGCAGGTCGTTGCCGCCGCCCTGGACGGCGATCCGGTCGCCCAGCAGATTCAGCGCGATGACCGCACACTCGATGTGCCAACCGGGGCGGCCGGCGCCCAGCTCGCCACCCGGCCAGGACGGCTCACCCTCGCGGGCGCCGCGCCACAGCAGCGGGTCGAGCGGGTCCCGCTTGCCGGCCCGGTCCGGGTCACCGCCGCGCTCCGGGAAGATCTCCAGCATCTGCTCGCGGGACAGGTTCGACTCGTAGCCGAACTCCGGGGCGGCGGCGACGTCGAAGTAGACGTCGCCGGTGCCGTCGTCGAGCCGGTACGCCGCGCCGTCCTTGAGCAGCACGTGCACCTTGTCGGCGATGTCCGGGATCGACTCGACAGCGCCGACGTAGTGCGCCGGCGGGATGATCCGCAGCGCCTCCATGTCCTCGCGGAACAGGGCGGTCTCCCGCATGGCCAGGACCTTCCAGTCCTCGCCGTCGCGCTCCGCCCGCTCCAGCAGCGGGTCGTCGATGTCGGTGACGTTCTGCACGTACCGCACGGTCAGGCCGGCGTCCCGCCACATCCGCTGCACCAGGTCAAAGGTGATCATGGTGGCGGCGTGCCCGAGGTGGGTCGCGTCGTACGGGGTGATGCCGCAGACGTACATGGTGGCCGCGCCATCGGGCTGACTGGGGTGGAGGCCTTGCCGCGCCGAGTCGTACAACCTCAGTGGCGTGCCCTTGCCCGGCAGCCGTGGCACCTCGTGTCCCGCCCAAGACTCCATGATTGCCAGCCTAACGAGCCGTCAGGCGCTCAGGTGGCACGCCTCGGGTGATCAACGCGACAGCGACTCACATGGGCGGCCACGGCATGGCCGGCCACTCCTCCGGCGGCAGCGGGAACCGCCCGGTCTCCCGCAGCCGGTCCACCCGGGCCGCCACCTCGGCGACCTCCCTGATGGTGAGATGTTCGGCCAGCTCGTCGCCGAGCGCCCCGGTGAGCTGGCCGGCCAGCCCGTCGAGCATCGCCACCGCGTCCGGCGGGAGCTGCCGGCCGGCCCAGCCCCAGAGCACGGTGCGCAGCTTCTCCTCGACGTGGAAGCAGACCCCGTGGTCCACCCCGTAGATCCGGTCGTCCGGACCGACGAGCACGTGACCACCCTTGCGGTCGGCGTTGTTGATCACGGCGTCGAGGACGGCCAGCCGGGCCAGCCGCGGGTCGTCGGCGTGCGCCAGCGCGTACGCGGCCCCGTCGTCGTCGCGCGCCGCGGCGACCAGGAACCAGCGCGGCGGCACCGTCTCGGCGGGCACGAAGCCGACCAGCGGCTCGGCGTCCTCCGGCTCGTCGATCCAGAGCTGGCAGGAGCCGGGACCGAAGGGCCCGTCCCGCAGCACGGTCGGTGGCACCAGGTCCCAGCCGGTGGCCTGGGAGACCAGGTAGGCCGAGACCTCCCGGCCGGCGAGCGTCCCGTCCGGGAAGTCCCAGAGCGGGCGCTCACCGCGGACCGGCTTGTAGACGCAGTGCGCACTCGCCCCGTCGAGGGTGATGATGCCGCGCAGGGTGGCGTTGGAGGCGTCGACCAGCCGCCCCTCCAGGATGAGCTCACCGTCGCTGAGCAGCCGCAGCGCGGCGGCACCGTCCTGTCGGGGCTGAAGTTCGGACGAGGTCACCGGTGATAACCGTTGTGCCGGGGGCAGAGGTGACCGGCCGGGTCGAGCGGCTGGCCGCAGAGCGGGCAGGGCGGCCGGCCGGCGTTGACCACCCGGCGGGCCCGCTCGATGAACGCGCGGGTCGCCTCGGGGGTCAACCGGACCCGGAGCCGGTCGAGGTCGTCGTCCGGCTCGTCCGGGTCCTCGTCGGTGTCGTCGTCCGCGTCGCCCAGCTCGACCTCGACCTCGGCCTCACCGGCGGCGATCGCCTCGATCACCACGGTGGCGGTGTCCACGTCGAAGGCCAGGCCCAGGGTGCCGACCCGGAACTCCTCGTCGACCGGGGTGTCGAGCGGCTCGTTGTCGCCCGTCACCGGGGTCGCCTCCGGAAGCTCGACGCCGAACCGGCGCTGCGCCTCGGAGAGCAGCTCCTCCAGCTTCTCGGCGAGCAGGGACACCTGGACCTTCTCCAGCGCGACGCTGACCAGCCGGCCCCCGCCGCGCGCCTGAAGGAAGAACGTGCGCTCCCCCGGCGGGCCGACGGTTCCGGCGACGAACCGCTCCGGCGGCTCGAAGGCGTGCACCTGGTGGGTCATACCCACGACCCTATCCGGCGGGCGGAACCGTCGCGCAGCGCACCGACGCCGAATCCGCCCAGGGCGAAACGCCGGGGCCGACCGCGGCCGTTCCCGGGCGTGGCGGGGCCGCTCACCGCGCCGCCCCCGCGCCGCCGCCCACCGCCGCGTCCGACTCGGCCGCCCTGGTCGCCCGCCGGCGCCGCTTGCGCGGCGGCGGGACCAGCCCGGCCAGGTCGCCGCCGGTGTCGTTGAGCCGGACCAGGAAGGGCCGCAGCGGCGTGTAGCGGATCGCGGTCACCGACGCCGGGTCGGCCACGATCCGCTGGAACAGATCCAGGTGTACGCCGAGCGCGTCGGCCACGATCGCCTTGATCACGTCGCCGTGGCTGCACGCCAGCCAGAGCGCCTCGGGCCCGTGCTCGGCGCTGACCCGGGCGTCCCAGGCCCGCACCGCGGCGACCGCCCGCGCCGACATCGCCGCCATCGACTCGCCCTCGGGGAAGACGGCGGCGCTCGGATGCTGCTGCACCACCGGCCAGAGCGGCTCCTTCGCCAGCTTCTTGAGCGGCTGTCCCTCCCAGGCGCCGTAGCCGCACTCGATAAGCCCCTCCTCGACCACCGGCTCGGCGCCGGGCAGGGCCAGCTCCAGCGTCTGCCGGCAACGGATCAGCGGGCTGGTCACCACCGCCGCGAGGGGCAGCCCCTTGAGCCGCTCGCCGACCGCCGCGGCCTGGCCGCGCCCGGTCTCGTCCAGCTCGACCGGTTGCCGGCCGGCCAGGCCACCGTCGGCGTTCGCGGTGGTCCGGCCGTGTCGCAGAAGCAGAAGGGTCGCCACGCAGACCACCCTAGGCGCTCCGACCCCCTTGATCGACTGCACCACGGGAGGTGGCGGTATCCGGCGTGCCTGGATACCGCCACCTCGCCGGGGTGGCGGCTCTCGGGTCCAGGTGGGCGCGGCGGCTGGTGCCGTGCGGACAGCACGGAGGTGCGCGCGGGTCAGGCGTGACGGCGGACACGTCG
>NZ_JBSSLX010000193.1:0-11016 GCF_053890995.1 Micromonospora sp. I033
TAGTACGGCTGGTCGAGGTGGGACGCCTGCCAGATCGTGTAGACGACGTGCCGTCCGGTGCGGCTGCCCGCGTTCACCTGGGCCTCGTAGAGGCCGGTGGTCGGATAGCTGCCGGTGCGCTGCACCAGCTCCAGGCTGCCCCAGGTGAGGGGTTGGGTGGTCGGGTCGAAGCCCTGCTTGGTGATGTAGATCAACAGGTAGTCGGCACCGTGCTTGGCGCCGTCGGTCAGCGTCAGGGTGAAGTTGTTCGGCATCGGCTTCGCGGTCCACGCGCCGACCGCGTCGAGCGAGGCGTACAGGCCGTTCTGGGTGCGGCCGCCGCTGCACAGCTGCCCATCCGGGATCACGGCCTGGTGGTTGCCGCCGACGTTCTCGCGGAACAGGCCGTTCCAGTTCCACATCGTGTTCGGGTTGGCCTGCCAGGCCTGGTAGCACATGGGGTCGGTCTGGGCCATGGTGGGATTCAGATGGTCGGAACCCCAGCGTTCCCAGCATCCGTAGTTGCGGGACGGGGGGTTGGTGACGGATCCGTGCGCCGAGGCCGGGCCGGCCTGGCTGACGACGACCACCGTCAACGCGGCGACGAGGACGGTGACCGCGCCAAGTCCCAGACGGCGTGCTGTTCGTGAGAATTTCATCGATGCTCCGGTTGCTCCGCCGACGCCGGTGTGTCGCTCGCCGGGGATGCCCAACCCCGGAGAGGCAAGCGTCGATCGACTGACGATCTCGATAGAGCAGGCGATCTGGCTGTGCTGCCTGCTACTGCCTGGCGGCTCCCGATCGCGATGGTACTAGAGCAATCGAGATAGGTGAATCTTTTCCGGAAGTGGTCCCAGAGGCCCGCGAACCACCACAAGGTGCACGCCCTCCGGCAGCCGTCGTATTCTGCGCGCGTGAACACGGGCCGCACGGTCGCCGCCATCTCCGTCGGACTGGTCCTCGCCGTGCTCGGCGGCTGCGGAGCTCTGGTCATCGCCTGCGCCGGCGTGTGGGCCTTCTTCGGTCCGGTGAACTACTTCGGCTGCGGCACCGAGCGCCCTGCTGGCATCACGACTGCCGACGTCTCCGGCGCGTACGCCACGGACGACGGCGGGCGGCTGGAGTTGCGTCCGGACGGCACACTCACCGCCAGCGGCCTGAACAACTCCGATGGCTTCGAGTCGCTCCCGCCGCTGTCCGGCCCCGGGACGTGGTCACTCGAACCGTCCGACAACCAGTTCGGGGACATCGACGTGTCCTTCACGTCTCCGCCCGGATACAGCGGCGGCTACGGCACCTACCTCGACATCTCCGGCAGCCGCACCGACCCCTGGCTCTACTGGTACGTCGGCGACCCCGACAGCTGCGTCCTCTACCGCTTCAACCGGGTCTGACCTCTCCAAAACCGGCTTGTTGTCCTGCTGGCCCGTGTCTACGGTGCAGTGATGCTCCCTCGAACGCTGACCGTGACCTTCGACGCGCACGACCCGGCTCGCCTGGCGCAGTTCTGGGCCGGCATGCTCGGCCGGGAGGTAGTCGAGGACGCCGACGGCGCGTTCCTGCCTGGCTCGGACACCCAGCTCAGCGTCCGGTTCACGCCGAGCCGCGCGGAGACGGCCGGACCGAACCGCCGCATGCACCTTCATCTGACCAGCGCCAGCGACGCCGACCAGCAGCACAGGGTGGCGACGGCGCTGGAACTCGGCGGCAGCCACCTCGACGTCGGGCAGCGCCCCGAGGAGGGGCACATCGTCCTGGCCGACCCCGAGGGCAACGCGTTCTGTGTGATCGAGCCGGGCAACAACTTCCTCGCCGGGTGCGGCCTGCTCGCGGAGGTCGCCTGCGACGGCACCCGGGAGGTCGGCCTCTTCTGGAGCGAGGCGCTGGGCTGGCCGCTGGTGTGGGACCAGGACCAGGAGACGGCGATCCAGTCACCGCACGGCGGCACGAAGGTCGCGTGGGGAGGCCCGCCCGTGGCCCCGAAGGAGGTGCGGAACCGGCAGCGCTTCGATCTCGACCCGGCCGATGGCGACCACCAGGCGGAGGTCGACCGTCTGATCGCCCTCGGGGCCACTCGACTCGAGAATGAGGACTGCGCCGTCGTTCTGGCCGATCCCGGCGGCAACGAGTTCCGTGTGAAGGGGAAGTGACCGCGACAGGCGGCTCAGCGTCCCGGCACCGGGGCCGGTCGGGGTCGATCTGACGACGCGCTGGCCGTGGCGCGCCACCAGCGGCGCGACGCCAGCGCGGCCAGCCCGGCGCCGGCGGTGTTGAGCAGCACGTCGTCCACGGAGGACACCCGGTCCAGCCGCAGGACGTACTGCGCGGCCTCGACCAGGATCGAGCAGCCCGCCGCGAGCGCCAGGATCCGCGGGACCGACGTCAGCGCCGCGAACCGCAGCGGGGCGAGGAACCCCAGCGCCGCGAACACCAGCAGGTTGCCGACGATCTGGACCGTCACCGTGAGCGGCCCGCCGGCAAGGATCGTGAGCAGGTCCCGCAGCGGCACCAGGCTCACCCGACCGGAGACGGCGCCGGCCCGGTCGCCCGGCAACATGATCATCCATACCCACGGCACCGTCCCGTAGACGATGCCCACCTCGGCCAGCGACATCCGCCAGGCCGACGTGGTGCCGGCGGCACTCCGGCGGCGTGCCAGACCCCACACCGCCAGCGCGGCCAACGGCAGTGCGGCCACCGTGATGAGCACCACGCCGCTGAACGTGCCGAGCCAGCCGTGCCACCCCTTGACCACGCCACCCCCCGCTTCCGCCGACTCGCGAAATCTACCGGGCCCGGGCCGGGCCCTCGTCGCGCACATCGGCCTCGGACTGCGGCCGTCCGCCCGCGGCAAGGGCTACGGCACCGACGTGGTCGCGGTGCTGTGCCACTACGGTTTCGTCGTACGCGGGCTGCAGCGGCTGCAGATCGAGACGCTGTCGGACAACGCGGCGATGCTGCGCTCCGCCGAGCGCAACGGATTCGTCCGCGAGGGCGTGCTGCGCTCCTCGGCCTGGGTGATGGGTGAGTTCCTGGACGAGGTGCTGCTGGGGCTCCTCGTCCAGGACTGGAAGCCTGACTCGAAGGCCTAGGCCGTCGGGCTCCGCCGGTGAAACGACCATCACCAGGCCGCGGCCGACCGGGGCCAGGGCGGAGGACTTGCGGCGCGCAGCTCCGAACGGATACGAGAAAGCCCCTGACCTCGCCATTCCGGCTGGTCAGGGGCTTCTCTCTGCTCTGCGCGCCCGAAGGGACTCGAACCCCTGACCTTCGGAACCACTCCGAAGCCGTTCGCCAAGGGTCCGCGTCGCCCTGGTCGCCACGCTCCCGGCATCTGGATCGGTCCGGGCTCGTCCGGCTCCGTTCGCCCCGGTGGCGCCCGAGCCACACGGCCGGCGCCCCGGACACTGCGAACCTTATGGCCGTGGGCAGCTCAGCCGTCCCTTCGGACCGTTAGCTAGCGCAGCGATCGGAATGTCGTGCGGATGTCTTCCGAGAGCAGCTGCGGCTGCTCCCAGGCCGCGAAGTGCCCGCCTCTGTCGTGGCGGTTGTAGTTGACGAGGTTGGGGTACGCCCGCTCCGCCCAGCTGCGTGGAACCCGGTAGATCTCATCGGGGAAGATGCTCACGCCGACCGGGATCGTCACGCCCTTGGTAGCGAAGAAGGGGAGCTTGTTCTCCCAGTACAGCCGCGCCGAGGACACCCCGCTGTTGGTCAGCCAGAAGAGCGTGATGTTGTCCAGGATGTCGTCGCGCGTGAGGTCGCTCGGCCGCTGCAGACGTCCCTCGAGGACCTGCTGAACGATGCCGGGCTGCCCGCTCCCGTCGCCGTGGTCGAGCATGAACGCGGCGAGATCGATGGGTGAGTCCGCCAGGCCGTAGAGCGTCTGCGGGCGCGTCCCCATGATCAGCCCGTACGCCACGTGCGACCCGAAGAACTTGAGCAGCTGCTCGTATGTGTCCCGCTCCTCGCCGGAGAGGCCGTCCGGCGCCGGGCTGCCGCCAAAGGCCGCGAGGAAGAGCTCCGGCGGAACCGCGCCCGGCATGTTGGTGTGGATGCCGATCAGCTCCGGCGGCGCCGGCTCGGCGGCCTTCGGATCGGCGCGGCCACCGGCCATGGCGTCGACGACGATCGCGCCCCAGTCGCCGCCCTGCGCCACGAATCGTGTGTACCCGAGACGCCTCATCAGCTCGACATAGGCCTTCCCGATGTGCACGGCATCCCAGCCGGTCGTGGCGGGCTGGCCGGAGAACCCGTATCCGGGCATCGACGGGATCACGACGTGGAAGGCGTCCGAGGCGTTCGCGCCGTGCGCCGTCGGATCCGTGAGCGGACCGATGATCTTCAGCTGCTCGATGATCGACCCGGGCCAGCCGTGGCAGACGACCAGCGGGAGCGCGTCCTCGTGCTTCGAGCGAACGTGGATGAAGTGGATTTCCAGACCGTCGATCTCGGTGACGAAGTTGGGCAGAGCCTTCAGCCGCGCCTCGCACTTGCGCCAGTCGTAGTCGTTCGCCCAGTAGTGAGCGAGGTCCTGCATGAGCGCAAGCGGCACGCCCTGCGAGTCATCCTTGACGGTCTCTTTGTTCGGCCAGCGCGTGGCTCTGATGCGCGCGCGCAGATCCTCAAGGTCCGCCTCTGGGACCTCGATACTGAATGGCCGCACGTTTGCGGCGCCCGTACGCGCTTCCGTCTTGACGGCCACGCAGGCCTCCCTTCCGCTTTGAACGCTTTGAGGTCGAGCAGGGTGGTTTCCGCCTACCGCAGACGAATGGCATGCCCCGGTACCTACCTCCCGGCGGGGCAGCTTCGGTGAAGGCGCACCCGAACTTGCGCCAGGTCAGCAGGGGCACGCGCCCCCATCTGCCGAGAGCGTAAGACGCCTCCCCCCATGTCCGGCGCCATACGAGCAATCCCGCATGGCCCTCCGGGACGGGCCGGGCACCTGACCCATTTGGCGCGGCGGATCTCTGAGGAGGGCCGGGGTTCGGGGCACCGCCCCGAGGTCTTCAATCTCTTGTCGTCCGTCAGCGTGGCCGGCCGGCCCGGCCGATGCCGGCCGGAGGTCGCCAGCAGGCCGGGGCCGAGCCTGCGCGGCCCGCTTCGCGGGTTCGAGCTGATGCGCTCTGGCCGGGTTACAGCACCAACAGCGTCCGCCTCATGCGGACCGTGCTGCGAAAAGGCGTTGGGTCAGGCTGAGCGGGAGGGCCGGGTCGCGCGGAACGTTGCTGCGCTTTCGGCGACTCCTCCCGTGGTCGCCAAGGAGGGGCGCACCCTGACCCCTGAGCAGGCGCGGACCCTGCTGGGCGCGGTTCGGGGTGAGCGGAAGGAAGCCCTGGTAACCACGGCCTCGTCTTCCCTAACGAGGTCGGTACGCCGCTGGATCCGGACAACTTCTCCCATCGGCTTTCGGCGCTGTGCAGGCGCGCCGGGCTCGGGCATTGGCACCCGCACGAGCTTCGCCATTCCGGAGCCTCATTTGATGCTGGCTCAGGGCACCCCGCTGCACGTCGTCTCGGAAGTGCTCGGACACACGTCAATCGCGATCACAAGGATGTGTACGGGCACCTGATGGAAGGTGACCGCCGCTCGGCTGCGGAGGCCATGTCCCGTGCACTGTTCGGGCAGTGAGGGCGTCGTGGCTCCCAGCGTGGCTCCCACGAGCGTCCAGCCGCTGATCTCGGCGGATACGAGGGAACCCCCGACCCTGCCGTTATGGCTGGTCGGGGGCCTTCTTCTGCTCTGTGCGCCCGAAGGGACTCGAACCCCTAACCTTCTGATCCGTAGGAGCGTCCCACACCCACCGTTACCCGCCTCGCCTCCCCGCTGGCTCGTGGCCAGCGTTCATCTAGTGGCGACCGTTGGCGCCGTGCTGGGGTCAGGCTGGGGTCAGGGATCTGTGCCAGAATCGGCCGATGCACAAGATCCCAGGCTATGAAGACGACCCCTTGGTCGATGGGGCGTTCCTGGTAGACGAGCCGTTGTTCTGGGCGAGCCACTTGTTGCAATGCACCAACGGCGTCGAAGAGCCGCTGTGTGCGGGATTCGGGGTCAGCGAGGCCGACCTGTTGCAGTTTTTCGAACGGGTCAGCGATGAGCGCCAGTGGCCAGTGCTGTCAGTCGCGCTCTCGGCAGGGCACCTGCTCCATGTCGTGTACCGGAACCTTCCCGGGGAACACGGGTACGACTACCTGCTGCATCATCCTGCATGGACGGCGGCGGTTCCCTTGGCAAGGGTCGACGGTTGCTTCAGGGGACCTGGGCTGTGCTGGCCAGAGTTGCTCGCCGTCGCGCATACGACGGCCGAGGCCGGATCGGCCCCGCGCCTTGACCCCCACACCTTCCTTCTGTTGCTGCCGATCATGGGTGACGCGGACCTCCCCTTAGACGCGGGCGACGTCCTCGCTGCGATGTTGAACGCCTGCGGCGCCGCTGGAGAGACCGGCGCCCTGGCCCGCACCCTTCTTGAGGAGCAGGGCTGCTGGGGTCGGCAGCACTGGACTCTGACCCCGGGCGGGCGGATCAGCGAGGGTAGGTATGCGTTCCGCCGCCCTGGGGTTATGTCGCCAGACACGTTGGCTCAGGTTAGTTTGCTGCTCGGGTCCGGTGGCGACGCTTGACGACCGCGGTGCTGCGGCGGATCTCCTCGTCGGGCAGTCGTAGACCGTCCAGCCTCCCCGGACGGGGACAAGGTGGAGCGCCTCACTAGCCGAACGACCTTGGCCCCGTCCGGGGAGGCTGGTAGCCCTTGTGGTGCCCGGCGAGGTGATCCGCCCCGGCCGATCTCTGAGGAGGGCCGGGGTTCGGGGCAGCGCCCCGAGGTCTTCCAAGGTTCTGGTCGTCTCCATGCGTGGCCGGCCGGCCCGGCCGATGCCGGCCGGAGGTCGCCAGCAGGCCGGGGCCGGGCCGGCGCGGCCCGCTTTGCGGGCCGCCTTGATCCTCTAAGAGGCCAATTCGGCAGTGGGTATCACCCTGCCAGAGGCCATGTCGATGCCCGTCGCGCTGGCAATCCTACGGATCGGTGCCTCCTCCCTGTACTCTGCCGCCAGCAAAAGAGGGGCGGAGCGTCTATGACTGAGCCGAAAAACATCCAGGTAATGCGGCCTTGGAGAGCTCACGCCCGGGTCTTCCTCCAGCGAAGAGGTTCCCTCCGACGCCTTGCATCGGGTCGGATAGCCAAGGCCCAACGAGATGCGAATGCAAATCGGTCTAGATTTTTCCGTTTTGGCCGTGTCTGGGAGGCTCTTGCGCTTCCTCCCGTTCTACCGCTCTTGACTCCGCTGGCGGTTCTTCTAATTGCCTTAGTGGAAGACAATGTGGACCTAAGCACTGGCCTGCCTGCGCTAAGTCCATTTCTGGACGGTAGTAGCGCGCGAAACCTGCTGGGCCTTCTGTGGCAGGTAGAAGGCTCAATCCTCGCCCTTGTTACGGCTGTTGTCCTATTCGCCTTCGAGGGTTTAACTCGCTCCCGTCCTGGCGTTCCGATTTGGGAGTATGCCGCACGTTCTGGCTTGGCGCAGTATTTGATGCTGGGAGGTGCCGGTCTTTCATCCATTCCAGTTATGCTATTCTGGCCAGCCACTCGACCTCCCGTCGCGGCTACGCACGTCGTTGCGGCAGTTTCCGTACTTGGAATCGCACTGTTGCCGGCCCTCGTCTATAGGGCTATGCGGATTATCGACGTGTCCTGGTTACGCGGACAACGCCTGAAGGAAGTAGAAGTCACAGTAGATGCCCTGGTGAGAGAAGAGGCCATCGAGCGAGTTGCGCTAAGCGAGTTGAATAACTGGGCCAAGGCCATGGGCGTCGAGGTGCAAACAGCTTTCACTCATGACGTTGGTCCCGTTCAACAGAAGGCGGCAACGCGGGGATCAGTTTTCGACATCAATCTGCGAGCTCTCGAATCAGCCGCCAAGCGAAGCGGTTCGGCAACCCTAGTGGTGCTTGCCCGGATCGGTGATCAAGTCTGGAAGGACTCTCCACTCATTGCAACCCGCGCTTCCGCTTCTATACAGATAGGGCAGAATGCGTATACCCTCACGGCGGACGATCGGCAGGCCAGAATCGGTCGCCTCCTAGCACAGTTGAAGGAGGAGGGGGTTGAAGCCCTCCGGTCGGAGTCGACCTCCGGGATCGGTGTCGTTATCGACACTTATGTCGAGCTATGGCTCGCATGGCCCCGTGCATGGTCGGCCTACGGACAACGGTTGGAGGATGGGTTCCTCGACCACCTTAACTTTCTACGCCTAACGCCGATTGACGAGTTGCGGTCCGATATATGGGCACTCTTAGACGTAGCGCAAGGACGTGATCTTCGTGAGCAGACTCTTGCGCTGGCCGCCATTCCGTACAGAGTCGGAAGCGAAGCGATATCCCTAGATGCGCCCGACATCTTAAAGGGTGCCTCGCGGCTGGCAACGTCCTCCCTGCGTTTCCCCAAGGAACCCAAGTCGGACCTGCATGAATTGCTTAATAGTAAAGTCTGCAGGCATCTGGTCGAACTGTGCCGGTTCACGGCGGGAGCCTACCTAGAGAGTCGCTCGTCGGGGTTCCAGCAGAAGGAAAGGGCGGCGGAAGCTGCGCAAATCCTGCTCCGCTCAATCGCTGAGTGTCTAAAGCTGCTGTTCGATAATCGTGCAGACGCGTTGTTTCATGAGGTCGATAAGGAGTTTTCGCAGCTTTTTCGGTATTGGGATATCGACTTGGATCCAGAGTTCGCTCGGGAAGCCTTGGCGGACCCCGAACTTGCTGAGAGAATTTCGGTAACACCTGGGGAGGCGCTCGCCTCGTTGGCGCTGAACGAACTTCGCGCCGGCCTGCTCCAGCTCCGAGACTCCCTGAGGATCGCAGTACTAGGCTGGGGCTTGCATGTAGCGTCTACGTCGCCTCTTGATGTACGCACTCAGGAATCGCTTCTGCGCATTGCAAGGTCGTCCTTTACGGACGTATCGGAGCTGGTTGCTGCCGCAGGCTTGGCGCTGGAGCACAGGAAAGGTCCGATGGCGGACTGGGTTCTGGCATCCCTTCCGACCGGCGACGCACACTTTATCGACGATGCCGGGCCAGTTTTGCGTGCGGTGGCTTTGATAGTCCTTGTGACGGACGCCGCCGTGATTAGCCCGGCTGAATGGATGACCGAAGAGCGTGTATCGCGGATCAAGGGTTTCTTGGTCGAGCTGTCGACGGATCCAATCATGACCTCGGCCGACATTGGCCCACAGGAAGCCGCGCTGAGGGCGGAGCGGTTGGCTACCGCGATTGATGAAGCCCGAGCGGAGCAGCTGAGGGTCGAGCGGGAAAACCTCATTCGGCAGGCGCTAGATCCGGTGAAGGTGACCTCTTTCCGTCGAGAGGTTCTCAATGCATGGACTGAGAAGACGGTCTTGGCCGATCTGTTCGAGTTGTGCGGAATGGAAACGGTCCGTGTGCCAAGCTCACAGTGGGGCGACCACCGTTTTGGTTTCGAGCCGAAGCTGTTAGCCAAAGGCCTTTTCGTCTCGCCTACAAATTGGGTCGGTCTTGAACATACTGCTCAGCAACTTGGAGCAGGGCTTGCGCGCGGCGAGTACGAGGCAATAAGCGCGAACTTCCGGGAAAAATCCCGCAGGATCAGAGGCAAGGGAAAGCCGATAGAGAGACTGGAGCAAGCCATACAGGCTCTGGTCACCGACGGCTATCGACCCTCGATGATCGTGATACCGGCCAACTATCACGTTGCTAGAGACTTGGGGCTGCCCGCCCGGTGGCAGCGAGCTAATCGGAGCGGCCTTGAGAGGTATCGCGCGGGTGAGCTTTTGGGCTTGCCTGTGGTGGAGTCTCGCACCACCGATCAGTCTCGGTTTTATGTCGTTGACTTGGCCAGTTTCTTGACGGTTAAGGAGGCGTCAGATGAGTCTAGGGAAGCCTCTAAGCCTGTTTGCACCGTGGAGGGGATTGACCAGGCTAGAGCCGAAAAGATCCTGCAATCCTGGAAGAAGTCCTCTTCTGGCGAAACGGACACCAACGAGAAGGACCTACAGACCCAAGTGCTGGTTATCATTCGGCGAAAAATTCGCATCGCTGTTATGGATCCACGTGCTGCAAGGTCGGTCTCGATCCACCCGGCTCGCAGGGTCAAGAGCAGCGGGGTTGCCTAGACACGGCGCCCGACGAAGCGGACCGAGGTCTAGACTGCCGCTGTATGCACGCCTGCATTTGGAGGTTGGTCGCCGGTTCGGGCCGGTGAAGACGGACGGCTCGGAGCGGGCTGTGGCTCTGCCGCTCAGCCTGGTCGACGTGCTGCGCGGTCATCGGGCGATGCAACGGACGGAGCGGGAGGCGGCCGGGGACCGCTGGCAAGAGCATGGACTGCTGTTCACCACGAAGATCGGCACCCCCATCGAGCCTCGCAATATCAATCGGCACTTCGACCAGTTGTGCGAGCGGGCGGGAGTCCGGCGCATCCGGGTCCATGACTTGCGTCATTCGTGCGCGACGCTGCTTTACGACTAGGGCGTGCCGCTCGAACGGATTCAGGACGTGCTCGGGCACAGCTCCCCAACGGTCACCAAGTCGATCTACGTGGAGGCGACCCGGCGGGTGCAGCAGGACGCGGTAGACCGGCTCGGCTTCCTCTTCGACGCGTAGGCGTAGGGGTCAGCGGTGGGGGTCAACACGATCAAGGGCCGGTCTCCCATGATGGAAAACCGGCCCTTGACCTGCTGTGCGCCCGAAGGGACTCGAACCCCTAACCTTCTGATCCGTAGTCAGATGCTCTATCCGTTGAGCTACGGGCGCTTGCTGCTCGGCCAGTCTACACACCGGCTTTCGCGCGGAGACTCCGGGATTCGAACCCGGGAGGGGCTTTAAAACCCCAACCGCATTAGCAGTGCGGCGCCATAGACCAGACTAGGCGAAGTCTCCCTGGTGGCCCGGAGACCACCGCGCCCGAGGATACAGGCCCACACCCGCCCGGAGCAAAGCGACTACCGGGAAGCGCCACCGCCCCGCGTTTTCGTCGTGTGCCACGTCACGCCCGGGTCTACGCTCCATCGATAT
>NZ_JBSSLX010000194.1:0-10975 GCF_053890995.1 Micromonospora sp. I033
CCCGGCCTCAGCGGTAAGGACCTGCGGCCCGATCACTGGCCACCACGACGATCTCGCCGTCCGGCGCGGCACTGGCCAGTGTCTCGTACGCCGAGGGCTCGTCCACCGACCGGGCGAGCAGCGGCACCGCGGTGACCTTGACGTCGAAGCCGCCGAGCGCCCGGCGGTACGCCCCCACCGACTCCCACTCGGTGAGCAGGCACCAGTGGGCGGGGTCGTCGAGCGCCCGGAGCAGTTCGCCGCGCAGGTAGCCCGGGCGGGCGGCGAGTGCGGCGAGTGCGGCGTGCGCCTCTCGCGTGAACTCGTCCGCCACGTCGGCGTCCACCACGAACCGGTTGGTGACCAGCACCGCGTTCCTCCTCGTAGAGTTTGTGCCATGCAGCGTACGCAGAGTCCCGTGCTGTCCCGGTTGGCCCGGCTCAACCCGACGACGGTGTTCCTGGCCGCGCTGGTCCTGGTGCTGGTCGGGCTCTTCGCGCCCGGCGCGGCCGGCGGCGTGCTGCTGCTGGCGCTGTCCGGCGGGCTGGTGTGGCTGATGACCGTCACCTGGCCGGTGCAGGCGCCGGCGACCCGGGTGCTGCGGCTGCTGATGCTGACCCTGCTGATCGCGATCGCGCTGGCGAAGCTGCTCTGACCGTTGACCTGCGCTGACATGCAATCATGCGTTTTTGACAATCAATTTCGTTATCGCGGACAGTTGTTCACATGACCGTCCGCTCAGCCCCCCGCGCCCTCGCCGCCGCCACCGCCGCCCTGCTCACCCTGGGCGGCCTCGCCGCCTGCTCGGAAGGTGGGGGCGGCGGGAGCGACCCGGACCGGGTCGACGTGGTGGCCGCCTTCTACCCCCTCCAGTTCCTCGCCGAGAAGATCGGCGGCGACGCGGTCACGGTCACCAACCTGGCCAAGCCCGGCGCCGAGCCGCACGACCTGGAACTCAACCCCCGGCAGGTGGGCCAGGTGGCCGACGCCGAGCTGGTCGTCTACCTCTCCGGCTTCCAGCCGGCCGTGGACGAGGCGGTCGAGCAGAACGGCGGCGACCGGGCGTTCGACGTCGCGGGCGTGCAGCCGCTGCTCGACGCGGCCGCCGGCGCCCACGAGCACGAGGGCGAGGAGGCCGGCCACGAGGAGGAGAGCGGCGGCAAGGACCCGCACCTCTGGCTGGACCCGACCCGGCTGGCCACCGTCGGCGACCGGCTCGCCGAGCGGCTCGGCAAGGCCGACCCGGACCGGGCCGCCGACTTCACCGCCCGGGCGGCGGCGCTGCGCACCGAGCTGACCGGGCTCGACGCCGAGTACACCCGGGGCCTGGCGACCTGCCAGCGCCGGGAGATCGTGACCAGCCACACCGCCTTCGGCTACCTGGCCGCGCACTACCAGCTCGAACAGGTCGGCATCACCGGCCTCAGCCCGGATGCCGAGCCCTCCCCGCAGCGCCTCGCCGCGGTGGCGGAGGAGGCCCGGGAGCACGGAGCCACCACCATCTTCTTCGAGACGCTGGTCAGCCCGAAGGTCGCCGAGACGGTGGCCCGGGAGGTCGGGGCGAAGACCGCCGTGCTCGACCCGATCGAGGGTGCGCCCGCCGACGGCGACTACCTCTCGGCGATGCGCGCCAACCTCCAGACCCTCCGGACCGCCTTGGACTGCTCATGACCCCACCCGTGATCCAGGTCGCGCACGCCGCCGTCGGCTACGACGGCCGGGCGGTGCTGCGGGACGTCTCGCTGACCGTCACCGCCGGCGAGGTGGTCGCCGTGCTCGGTGCCAACGGCTCCGGCAAGTCGACGCTGATCCGCGCCGTGCTCGGCCTGGTGCCGCTGGGCGCCGGGTCGGTCGCCCTCTTCGGCACGCCGCAGCGCCGCTTCCGGCAGTGGCACCGCATCGGGTACGTCCCGCAGCGGCTCGGCGCGGGCAGCGGCGTACCCGCCACGGTGGGCGAGGTGGTGGCGTCCGGGCGGCTGGCCCGCCGGGGCGTGCTGCGGCCGGCGGGCCGGGTCGACCGGGAGGCGGTCACCGCGGCGCTGGAGGCGGTCGGGCTCGCCGACCGGGCCGGCGACCCGGTCGCCACCCTCTCCGGCGGCCAGCAGCAGCGCACCCTGATCGCCCGGGCGCTCGCCGGCCGGCCGGAGCTGCTGGTGCTCGACGAGCCGACCGCCGGGGTCGACGCGGCCAGCCAGGAGGCGTTCGCCGGCGCGCTGCGCGACTTCCGCGACGGCGGCGGCACCGTGCTGCTGGTCGCCCACGAGCTGGGGCCGCTGCGCCCGCTGATCAGCCGGGCGGTCGTCGTCCATCAGGGCGGCATCTGCCACGACGGCGCGGTCCCGGAACCGGCCGGGCACCACGCCGAGCCGGGCCACGACCACGTGCACCCGCACTGCGACGAGGAGCCCGCCGGGCTGTGGAGCATGTGATGGACCTCTTCCAGTACGACTTCATGCTGCGCGCCCTGGTCGGGGCGCTGGTCATCGGGCTGGCCGCCCCGGCGCTCGGCATCTACCTGGTGCAGCGCCGGCTGGCGCTGATCGGCGACGGCATCGGGCACGTGGCGCTCACCGGCGTCGGCGCCGGGCTGCTGCTCAACCGCTCCCCCGTGCTGGTCGCGGTCGTCGCGGCCACGCTGGGCGCGATCGTCATCGAGCTGGTCCGCTCGCGCGGCCGCACCTCCGGGGACCTGGCGCTGGCGCTGCTCTTCTACGGCGGCATCGCCGGCGGCGTGATGCTGGTCGGGCTCTCCGACGCCAGCAGCGGGTCGCTCAACGCGTACCTCTTCGGGTCGCTGACCACGACGTCGCCGGCCGACCTCGTCACCATCGGGGTCCTGGGAGTGGCGATCCTGGTGACCATGCTGGCGCTGCGCCCGGCGCTCTTCGCGGTCTGCCACGACGAGGAGTACGCCCGGGTCTCCGGCCTGCCGGTGCGGGCGTTGAACCTGCTCCTCGCGGTGGGCACCGCGGTGACCGTGACGATCGCCATGCGGGCGGTCGGGGTGCTGCTGATCAGCGCGCTGATGGTGGTGCCGGTGGCCACCGCACAGCAGGTGACCCGGGGCTTCCGGTCGACCATGGCGGCGGCCATGGCGCTGGGGCTGTTCGCGGCCGGCGCCGGCGTCTGGGTGGCCGCCACCGCCGACACCGCGCCCGGCGCCTCGGTCGTGCTGCTGGCCATCGGCTCGTTCCTGGTGGTGGCGCTGCTGGCGGCCGGCAGGCGGGCGCTGCGCCGGCGGACCCGCCCGGCCGCCGCGCCGGTGGCCGATCCGCCGGAGCACGAGGTGGTCCTGGGGTGAGGCCGTCCCGGCCGGCGCTGCTGGCATTGGTTACCGTTACGGGGTGACGGTCACGAACGGGTACGACGCCTTCGAGGGCGCGGGTGACCTGCTGCGCGCGCTGTCGGCGCCGATCCGGCTGGCGATCGTGAGCGAGCTGGCCCAGGGCGAGCGCTGCGTGCACGAGCTGGTGGAGAAGCTCGGCGCCCCGCAGCCGCTGGTCTCCCAGCACCTGCGGGTGCTGCGCGGCGCCGGCGTGGTGCGTGGCTCGCGGCGCGGCCGGGAGATCGCGTACGCCCTGGTGGACGAGCACGTCGCGCACATCGTGTCGGACGCGGTCAGCCACGCCGGGGAGGGGCCGTCGTGACCGAGGGGGCACTGCGCAACACCCGGCAGCGCAGCGCGGTGTGCGCGCTGCTGGCCGAGGTCGAGGGCTTCCACAGCGCCCAGGACCTGCACGCCATGCTGCGCCAGCGCGGCGAGCGGGTCGGGCTGACCACCGTCTACCGGACCCTCCAGGGGCTGGCCGACGCCGGCGAGATCGACGTGATGCGCCCGCCCGGCGGCGAGCACCTCTACCGGCGGTGCAGCGAGGGCCATCACCACCACCTGGTCTGCCGCGCCTGCGGCCGGACCGTCGAGGTGGCCGGCCCGGCGGTGGAGAGCTGGGCCGAGCGGGTCGCCGCCGAGCACGGGTACGCCGAGGTCAGCCACACCCTGGAGATCTTCGGCACCTGCCCGGCCTGCGCCGGCTGAGAAAACTGCCCCGTGCCCGGACGGCCGGGCCGTGGCACGCTGTCCGGCGTGAAGATCTACGCCGACCGTTTTCCGACCGCCCTCCGTCAGCTCCTCACCGATCTGCTCGTGGTCGTCTGGGTGTACGCGGCGATCCGCTTCGCGCTCTGGCTGCACGACCTGGTCGAGAAGCTCGCCGTACCCGGACAGAAGCTGGAGGGGGCCGGCGGCGGGCTCGCCGACAACCTGGCCGACGCCGGCGGGAAGGTCGGCCGGGTGCCGCTGGTCGGCGACGAGCTGACCGCCCCCTTCACCAAGGCCGCCGAGGCCGCCCGCTCGGTCGCCGAGGCCGGCCGCGACCAGCAGGAACTGGTCGGCCAGCTGGCCCTGGCGCTGACCGTCGCGGTGCTGGTCTTCCCGCTCGGGCTGGTGCTGTTCGGCTGGCTGCCGCTGCGGGTGCGCTGGATCCGCCGCGCCGGCGCGGCGAAGGCGCTCGCGAGCGCGCCGGCCGGGCGGGACCTGCTGGCGCTGCGCGCGCTCGCCGGGCAGCCCCTCGCCAAGTTGAACCGGATCGCGCCGGACGTGGCCGAGGCGTGGCGCCGCGGCGACGACGAGACGGTCGACGCGCTCGCCGCACTGGAGCTGCGCGGACTCGGGCTGCGCACCGGCCGGTAAGGTGTGCCGGTGCTGTACTTCCTGATCGTCGTCGCGATCCTGCTGCTGATCTACGCGGGCGTGCTGGTGAGCTACGTCCGCAAGGGCCGCCGGATCCCGCCGGCCGCCTACCTGGTGCTGGCCGGCGGGATGCGGCGGCGGACGTCCTGCGCCGTGGACGGGCCCGGCTGCCAGCGGGCCACCCACGGCTGGTCGGCCGGTGGGGTGACCACGCCCTCCTCGACGGAGGCGTAGCGGCCGGCGATGATCCGCTTCGCCGCGGCCACGTCCAGCGCGTCGGTGTTGGACCACAGCCCGCTGAACAGTTCGTCGACGCGCAGCCGCGCCTGCCGGCAGAACAGGTCGGCCAGCTCGACGTTCTCCGGGTGCTCGGCGCGCTCGGCGACCGCCCGGACGCACACCGCCGACATGGCGAACAGCTCCGCGCCGATGTCCACCACCCGGCCGAGGAACGCCTGCTTGCGCTCCATCTTCCCCTGCCAGCGGGACATCGCGTAGAAGGTGGACCGGGCCAGCTTGCGGGACGTCCGCTCGACGTGCCGGAGGTGGCCGGCGAGCGGACCGAACTCCTGGTACGCCCCGGGCGCCTGCCCCTTGCCGACGGCGAGGGTGGGCAGCCACTTGGCGTAGAAGACGCCGGCCCGCGCGCCGGCCTTCGCCTTGCGGCCCAGCCCGGCGTCCGGGTCGATGATGTCGCCGGCCACCGAGAGGTGCGCGTCGACCGCCTCGCGGGCGATCAGCAGATGCATGATCTCGGTGGAGCCCTCGAAGATCCGGTTGATCCGCAGGTCGCGCAGGAGCTGCTCGACCGCGGCCGGCCGCTCGCCCCGGGCCGCCAGGGAATCGGCCGTCTCGTAGCCGCGCCCGCCCCGGATCTGGACCAGCTCGTCGGCGATCTTCCAGGCCATCTCGCTGGCGTAGAGCTTCACCAGCGCGGCCTCGATCCGGATGTCGTTGCGGTCGTCGTCCGCGAGCAGGCAGCAGAGGTCCAGCATCGACTCCATGCCGTACGTGGTGGCGGCGATGAACGCGAGCTTCTTGGCGACCGCCTCGTGCTCGCCGACCGGCCGGCCCCACTGGACCCGGTCGGCGGCCCACTCCCGGGCCACGTTCAACGCCCACTTGCCGGCGCCCACGCACATGGCCGGCAGCGAGAGCCGGCCGGTGTTCAACGTGGTCAGCGCGATCTTCAGGCCCTTGCCCTCGCCGCCGATCACGTTCTCCTTCGGCACGAAGACGTCGTGGAACCGGGTAAGGCTGTTCTCCAGGCCGCGGAGCCCGATGAACTCGTTGCGCCGCTCGACGGTGATGCCCTCGCTGTCGCCCTCCACCACGAAGGCGGTGATGCCGCCGCGCCGCCCCTCCGCCGCCGGCACCCGGGCCATCACCACCAGCAGGGTGGCGACCGTGCCGTTGGTGGCCCAGAGCTTCACCCCGTTGAGGCGGTAGCCGGTGCCGTCCTCGGTCGGCTCCGCCGTGGTGGCGAGCCGGGCCGGGTCGGAGCCGACGTCCGGCTCGGTGAGCAGGAAGGCGGAGACCTCGCCGGCGGCCAGCCGGGGCAGGAACTGCTGCTTCTGCTCGGGGGTGCCGAACATCTTCAGCGGCTGCGGCACGCCGATCGACTGGTGGGCGGAGAGCAGGGCGCCGATCGACGGGTTCACCGAGCCGGCCCGCATCAGCGCCCGGCAGTAGTGCAGGTTGCTCAGCCCGAGGCCGCCGTACTTCCGGTCGATCTTCATACCGAAGGCGCCGAGCCGGGCCAGCCCGTGGAACACCTCGTCGGGGATGCGGGCGTCGCGCTCGATGGCCGCGCCGTCCACCTCGGAGTCCAGGTACGCCCCGAACGCGCCCAGGAACTCCTCGGCCCGGGCCACGTCCGCCGGGTCCGAGCGCGGCCAGGGGTTGATCAGGTCGAGCTGGAAGCGGCCGAGGAACAGCTCCTTGCCGAAGCTGGGCCGGTCCCAGGCCGCCTCGCGGGCCGCCTCGGCGACCTGCCGGGCCTCCTTCTCGGAGACCTGGCCGGCCTCGGTGGGCAGCGGCCCGGCTCCGCCCGCCGCGTCGACCGCGGCGGCGGTGCCGGGCGCCGGCTCAGCACCATCGGTCGCCGCCGCCACGGCGGCGTCGGCCGGCTGCTCGGGGTCGTCGATCGGCGCCACCCGCCCGGTCGGGCCGCCGTGGCCGGCGGGGTCGGGTCGGCTGTTCTGTGTCGTGGTCACGGCTGCCTCCTGGAGACCTCGGTCCGGCTGCGTCGACGTGCGACGAAAACGACGCTACCCCCGGGTGTTACCCAGGGGTAGCCTCGCGCGCACGTCCGATTTGGCGGGACCCGAGCGGTCAGTCGCCGGCCAGCGTCCGGGGATCGTCGTCCTCGTCGTCGATGTCGTCCTCGCCCCAGTTGCGCCGGGCGAACGGCAGGAGCACCCAGAAGGCCAGGAACCAGAGCCCGGTGAGCGCGCTGAGCAGGAAGGCGATCGGGCGGCTCAGCACGAAGTCGGTGATCAGCAGGACCGCGCTGACCATCGAGATCAGCATGAAACCGAGGCCGCCGCTGGCCATCCGGTGCGCGAAGCGGACCAGCTCCGGCTTTCGGCCCTGGCGGAACAGCGCCCGGTGGAAGGCGACCGGCGAAATGATCATCGCGGTGGCCGCGGCGGCGGACAGCAGCGCGACGATGTAGACGTCCTTCTGGAAGCCGGTCGTCCGGGTGAAACCGTTGCTGAACGGCAGGGTCAGCAGGAAGGCGAAGAGGATCTGCACCCCGGTCTGCGCCACCCGCAGCTCCTGGAGCAGGTCGGCGAAGTTGCGCTGCCAGCGCTGCTTCTCGGTTTCCTTGGACACGCGCTACCTCCAGGGAAGACGGTACTGCCGGTGGGGGCCTCCCACCGGCAGCACAGCCAGTGCCCCACCGGGTCGAGCGTGAAACCCGTTCACTGTGCTGCCCTTCGTTCGCGACTGCGGGGCTCGCGAACCCGGCTCACTCCTCGCGCTCACGCCCCGCGGCGGATCCGGCCGGCGTACCGGGCCTCCAGCTCGGCGTTGTGCTCGTCGCCGCCGGTGATGTTGGCGGACAGGTAGACCGGGGGCCGCTCCCCCGCCGCCAGCAGCCGGGCGACCACCTCGGCGACGATCTGCTGGGCCAGCAGCGCGGCGGTGATCGAGGAGACCGCGCCGACCGCGCCGCCGCCGGGCAGCGGCAGGGTGGCGTCGCCGTACGGGGCGCCGTTGTCGAGCACCACGTCGGCGAAGTCGGCGAGCTTGCGCCCGGACGGGTGGCGCGAGGTCATCCGGGCCGAGTGCTGCGCCGAGGTGATGGCCACCAGCCCGTGCCCGCGCTCCTTCACGATCGCGGCGAACTCGACCATCGCCCCGTTCACCCCGGAGTTCGAGGCGAGCACGAACACGTCCTGCGGCCGGACCGGAGCCAGCTCGTAGAGGCGGTGCGCGACGGCCGGCTCCCGTTCCAGCTTCGGGCCGAGCACGTCGGCCGGCTCGCCGCCGTGCAGCACCAGGTCGCGCAGGGCGATCCGGTTGGTCGGGACCAGCCCGCCGGCCCGGCCCGCGATCTCCATGGCGAGGGCCTCCGAGTGGCCGGTGCCGAACGCGTGCACCACGCCGTCGGCGCGCAGCGACGCGGCGATCAGATCCGCCGCCCGGGCCACGTTCTCCCGCTGGTCGGCGGCGACCCGGCCGATCGTCTCGGTCACCACCGCCAGGTAGGCCTCCGCGCTCACGCCACCGCCTCGCTTCGCTCCGCGGCGGCGCGAGGCGCCGCACTGCTGAGCCGGATGGTTCGCTCGCTCACGCTCATGCTTCCTCCGTCCGTCGGGGTCGGGCCAGCCAGTCGACCGCGAAGTCGACCGCCGCCCGCTGCCTCATCAACCGGCCCGTGCCGTCGCCGACCGGCCCGAGCCGCACCGCGCCGGTGGCCTCCAGGTCGGCGCCGAGCCGGGCGAAACTCTCCTCGTCCAGGCGTACGTCGTCCCACCACACCCACTCCCGGCCGCCGCCGGCGGTCAGCACGGCCGCGCCGCAGCGCTGCCGGGGCGGCGCGGGCTGCCGGTACTCGGCCAGGTGCAGCGAGGTGTTGCTGCCGTGGTCCACGCCGAGCAGCAGCACGTCGGCGTCCGCCTCGTAGAGGCGGGCCAGCGGCGAGCCCTCGCCCAGCATGTCGGCGAGCGCGTGACCGCCGACGATCCGCGCGGCGGCCGGGCCGAGCGCGGCGAACGAGACGTGCGGGTGGTCGCTACGGAGCGCCCCCGGCCAGGTGCGGACCAGCTCGGCCAGCGCACCCATGAACCTGCTCGGCGTGACCGCCGGATCGAAGCCGGGCATCTCGTCGCGGATCACCGGCCACCAGTCCGCCGGTACCGGCGGGTTGCTCCACTCCGCCGGGTCGCTGTTGTCCGGCGTGTGGGTGGGCACCACCACCGTGCCGTCCGGGCCGAGCACGTCGCGGAGGGCGAGCAGCACCGCCTCGGGACCGCCGCAGAGGAAGCCCAGCGGGCGCAGGGAGGCGTGCACCAGCACGGTGCCGCCGGGGCGTACCCCCAGTTCGCGGAGCTGGGCGGCGAGCGAGGCGCGGGTGTGCGGCCGGGCCGGGACGGCGGTCATCGGCCGACGCGGGCGAGGATCGCCGCGGCCAGCGGGCCGGGGGCCTCGTCCGGGATCCAGTGGGTGACGTCGGGCAGCACCACGAAGCGGTAGTCGCCGGTGACGTGGCCGGCGCAGGCGTCGGCGGCGGTCCGGCCGATCGCCACGTCCCGGTCGCTCCAGACGAACGTGGTCGGCACGCCGACCGGCCCGACGGCCTTCATGTCCGCCCCGGTCATCGCCCGGTACCAGTTCAGGGCCGCGGTCAGCGCGCCCGGCTCGCGCATCGGCTCGGCGTACCGGGCCACCCGGTCGGCGTCGCCCACCCCGGCGAGCATCCGGCGCAGGGTCGCCGCGCGGAACGCCAGCAGCACCTTCTCCGCCTTGCCCGGCTTGCGGAACAGGGCGATGTAGGAGGAGCGGGCCTTCTGCCGCGGGTCGGTGGCGAGCGCGTGCCCCATCGCCGCGGGGTGCGGCACCGAGACGGCGGTCAGCGTGCGGACCCGCTCCGGGTGCGCGGCCGCCAGGCCCCACGCGACGATCGCGCCCCAGTCGTGGCCGACCAGGTGGGCGGTGGTCACCCCGAGCGCGTCGAGCACGCCGGCCGCGTCGGCCACCAGCTCCGGGATCCGGTACGCCGCGACGTCGGCCGGCCGCGCACCGGGCGAGTAGCCGCGCTGGTCGAGCGCGTACGTGCGCAGCCCGGCGGCGTGCAGCGCGGGGGTCACCTCATCCCACTCGCCGGCGTGCTGCGGGAAGCCGTGCAGCAGCAGGACGGGTTCGCCGCCCTCGGGGCCGCCGGTGCGTACCTCGAACGTCAGACCTCGCGCCTCGACCCGCATGATCGCCACCCTAACGGGCGATCGCCCTGCTGGGCCGCGCGGCGGGGTCGGTGCTAGCGTCTGCGACGAGACAACTTCACATCCGACAGGGGAGCGCACAGCGCTGAGAGTGCGGGCCGGTGCCCGCAGACCCTCGAACCTGATCTGGGTAATGCCAGCGCAGGGAGTTCGGTCGACCTCCAGCCGCGCCGCCGTCCGGTGACCACCGGGCGCGGCGTGCGTCTTCTCCTGGTTCACCTCACAGAACTGGGAGCAACCATGGACAGCACCAACCGGTGGCGCACCATCGACATCGTCGTGGCCTCCGTGCTCGCGGTGGCGTTCGGCATCATCTTCTGGGCCTGGGGCCTGCTCTGGAACGGGCCGGCGGACGCCATCCCGCTGCCCGGGCGCGCCGTCCTGTACGGCGTCTGGCTGGTGCCGGCCGTACTGGGCGCCCTGGTCGTCCGTAAGCCGGGCGCGGCGCTCTTCACCCTCACCCTGGCCGCGCTGGTCTCGGTGGCGCTGGGCACGAGCTGGGGCTGGACGATCGTCGTGCAGGGCCCGCTGGAGGCGGCCGCCGCCGAGCTGGCTTTCGCGCTCTTCGCGTACCGCAGCTACCGGCTGCCCGTGGCGCTGCTCGCCGCGACGCTGGCCGGTCTCGCGGCGGCGATCTACGACGTCTTCGTCTGGTACCCGGGCACGGCGTGGGGCAGCTTCCGTCTCCCCTACATCCTGCTGACCGCCGCCAGCGCGCTGGTGGTGGCCGGCCTGGGCAGCGTCGCCCTCACCCGGGCCCTGGCCAACACGGGTGTCCTCGACCGCTTCCCCGCCGGCCGCGAACGCGCCGCTGTCTGACCGTCCCCGCCGACCGCGTTGATCAGGGAGTTTGCGT
>NZ_JBSSLX010000195.1:0-10953 GCF_053890995.1 Micromonospora sp. I033
AACGGACGAACTCCCCACCCACCTCGTTGTCGTCCGCTCCCGGCCACTGCCCCACACAGTCGACGCCGACGACCTCGCGCCCGCTGCCGTCGCTCTCCTCCAGCAGCGCCCAGAGGGTCACCGGATAGCAGCGGGTTCCCTCCGGGTCGACCTGCCACCGCGCGTACCAGCCGGGCCGGGCGGGGACGATCTCGACGATCCGTTTCATGACGACCTGCCCTTCCGCGTGCGTCGGAAGTTCTTCCGGTCCACCCCGATCGTGCGGCCCCGGCGGGTGACCGGTCCTCACCCGCAGCGAGTGAAGCTGTCCGGTCCGGCAGCGCCCGTTTCCTTCCCAGCGGCGCCGGGAAGGCGACCGGCGCAAGCGCAACCGACCAGGAACGAGGTGCGACGATGCGCAAGCAGATGGAGGGCGACAACCAGCGCCGCCGGGCCCTGGCCCGGGAGGCCCGGGAACGCGGTCGGCAGCCCAGCCAGACCGGTGCCAGCCTGAGCGCGTCCAAGCAGATCACCTCCCTGGACCGGCGCGAACGGTCCGGCCCGGCGCCGGCCGGCCGGCACAAGCCGGACACCACGCGCGGCGGTCCGGCGCCGCCACCGGCGGCGGTGGCGGAACGCCCGCGACCGCTGCCCGACGAGCGGTCGGCCCGGGTGACCACGCTCGGCTACCGGGATCTCGTCGACGACGTGAGCCGGCGGGCCGGGGTGGACTTCTCCACCGCCAAGGTGGCGGCCGAGGCGACCGTGCTCGCGCTGGCCTGGGCGCTCGACGAGGCCGAGCGGGAGCGGCTGCTCGAGGCCGTGCCGGTGAAGCTGCACGACGTGGTGCCGGTGGACGGCATCCAGCGGCGGCGGGACCTGCCCGGCTTCCTGGCCGAGGTGGGCCGGCGCAGCCGCCTCACTCCGGAACAGGCGCGCTACCAGGCCGAGGCGACCCTCGCGGCGCTGGCCGACGCGGACGGCGAACTGGTCGAGTCGCTGCGCGTACCGGACGGGTTGCGGGACCTGCTCGCGCCGCCGGAGCCCGGCGGCGGCCTGGTGGGCGCGACGTCCGCCACCGCCCCGCTGGACGAGCAGGAGCTGCGGGCGGCGCTCGCCGGACTGCCGTACTGGTCCAGCGACCGGCAGTCGCTGGTGCGCACCATCGAGCTGCCGGCCGGCAACCTCGACCGGGTGCTCGACCAGCTCGACCTGCTCCGGGTGGACACCGGTCGCGGCCCGCAGATCGGCCGGCCCGACCCGGACAGCGCCGTGCTCACGGTACGCACCCAGCAGGTCGACGGGGTGACGGCGCTGGACGTGGACCTGGCCCGGCGGGTCGACGCCGCCATCGAGGACGCCGGCGCCGGAATGAACGCCGGCTGAGCCGTGGGCGGCCGGGCCGGCGGGCACGCGCCCGCCGGCCCGCCGTGGCCGGGTACCGTTGCCCGCCGTGGAGCGCGACGCCGAGGCCCTGGAGATCGTCGTGGACCCGGCCCGGCCCTCCGGCCGGACGCTGCTCGCCGCCGGGGTCGAACAGTCCTACGTCGACGTCGCGGACCCGCGCCACCTGCACTTCGAGTACGTACGGCGGATGGCCGCCGTGGTCGACCTGGCCGCCCCGCCGGGCCGGCCGCTGGCCGCCCTGCACCTGGGCGGCGGGGCGCTGACCCTGCCGCGCTGGCTGGCCGCCACCCGGCCCGGCTCCCCGCAGCGGGTGATCGAACGGGACCCGGCGGTGGTCGAGCTGGTCCGCCGCGAGCTGCCGCCGGTCCCGCCCGAGGTGGTCGTGGAGATCGGCGACGCCCGGGACGCGGTCGGCACCGCGCCGGCCGGGGCGTACGACCTGGTGCTGGCCGATGTCTACCGGGCGGCCCGGATGCCCCGGCACGTGGCCAGCGTGGAGTTCGCCGCCGAGGTGGCCCGGGTGCTCGGTCCGGACGGCATCCTCCTGGTCAACATCACCGACCTGCCGCCGCTGGCGCACACCCGCACGCAGGTGGCCACGTTGCGGGCGGTCTTCGCCGACGTCTGCCTGGTCGCCGACCGGCGGATGCTGCGCGGCCGGCGGTACGGCAACCTGGTGCTCGCCGCCGGGACCCGCCCCGACCGGCTGCCGGTACGCCGGCTCGTCGCCCGCGCCGCCGGCGACCCGGTGCCCGGGGGTGTGCTGCACGGGGCGACGCTGGACACGTTCGTCGCGGGCGCCTGGCCGGCCACCGACGCCACCCTCGCCGAGGACTGACCGCCGGGTTTCCGCCCGTCCGGGCGGGGTAGCCGCGCCGGATGAGCAACGCCGACGACCGGTCGACCGCCCGCCGGGCGCTGATCGTGATCGGTCTGGTGCTCGCCACGCTGGTCGGGCTGGCGCTGGTCTGGGCGACCCGGCGGGTGCTGGTCTGGGGCCTGGTCGCGGCGTTCCTCGCGGTCGCCCTGAAACCCCTGGTCGACCGGGTGGAACGGCGGCTGGTCCGGCGCCGGGCGCTGGCCACCCTGCTGGTCTTCCTGGCCACCTTCGTGCTGCTGGCCGCGCTGGGCGCGATGATCGTGCTGCCGCTGGTCGACGAGCTGAGCCGGTTCGCCGACCGGGCCCCGGAGCTGATCCGCGAGGCCCGGGCCGGCCGGGGGCCGGTCGGCGAGGCGCTGAACCGCTTCCACCTGCGCCGGTACGCCGACACCCACGCCGACCAGATCGAGCACTACGGCTCCCGGCTCGGCCAGCCGGCGGCCGGGGTGGTGAAGGGCGTGCTGCAGACCGTCGCCGCGGTGGTGACCGTGGTGGTGCTGGCCTACCTCATGGTGCTGGAGGCCCCGAAGATCATCGCCGGCACGCTCAAACTCGTGGGCGACGGTGCGGCGGAGCGGCTGCGGCGCATCGGCCGGGACTCGTCCCGGATCATCACCGGCTACCTCAGCGGCAACCTGCTGATCAGCGTGATCTGCGGCGGGCTGACCTTCGGCGTGCTCTTCCTCCTCGGGGTGCCGTTCGCCGGGGTGATCGCCCTGGTGGTCGCGCTGGCCGACCTGATCCCGCTGGTCGGGGCCACCATCGGGGCGATCGTGGCGGCCGGGGCCGGGTTCCTGCACTCCCCCACCGCCGGCACCGTGGTGCTGGTTTTCTTCGTGGTCTACCAGCAGGTCGAGAACCACCTGCTGCAACCCGTCATCATGGCCCGCGCGGTCCGGCTGAACCCGTTGACCGTGCTGGTCAGCGTGCTGCTCGCCGCCGAGCTGGCCGGGCTCGTGGGCGCCCTGCTGGCCATCCCGGTGGCCGGGATCGGGCAGGTCCTGCTGCGCGAGTTCGCCGCCGCTGGCCGGCAGGTGCTGCCCGTCCCCGCCGCCCCGGAGCGGACACCGGGTTCGGCCGGCGGTCGGGAACCCGCGGACCGGAACCCGCCGCCGGCCGGCGGCTGAGGGTCAGCGGCGGCGTACCACCTCGGGCGACTCGCTCTCCAGCGGCACGGCGTTCGCGGGGACCAGGCCGAGCTGCACGGCGGGCCGGGGCAGGGCGGCGTCGAGCAGCCAGTCCGCGCCGACCCGGGCCCGGTTGCTGGGCATGGCGAGCAGGTGGTAGCCGCGGGTGACCGCCTTGGCCGGCAGGCCGGCCAGCGGCACGTGCAGCGGGTTGGCCGCCGCCTCCTTGCCGCCCAGGTCGACGACCCAGCCCAGGTCGCGGTGCTTGTACGGCTTCCGGGTGCCCTGCCCGTACGAGGCGGCGATGTTGTGCGCGGCGAGCTTGCCCTGCCGCTGCGCGTGCTGTGCGGTCATCGTGCAGATCTGGCCGGGGCGGGTCAGGTCGGGCACGGCCGCCGCGTCGCCGCAGGCGAACACCTCCGGGTAGCCGGGGACGTTCAGGTACTCGTCGACCACCAGCCGCCCCTTCTCGGTGCGCAGCCCCAGCTCGGCCACGAACGGGTCCGGACGCACCCCGACGCACCAGACCAGGCTGCAGGTCGGGACGTACTCGCCGTCGGTGAGCAGCACCCCGTCCGGGGTGGCCTCGGAGACCGAGGTGCCCATCCGCACGTCGACGCCGCGCCGGCGCAGCACCCGGTCGGCGGTGACGGACAGCCGCTGGTCCAGCTCGGGCAGGACGCGCGGGGCCACGTCCAGCAGCATCCAGCGGGGACGCACCTTGAGGTGGGGCCGCTGGGCCATCATCCGGTCGGTGAAGAGCTGGCCGTGCGCGGCGACCTCGGTGCCGGTGTAGCCGGCGCCGACCACCACGAACGTGGTCCGGGACCGCTGCTCGACCGGGTCCTCGGCCAGCTCGGCCAGCTCCAGCTGGCGGATCACGTGATCGTGCAGGTAGAGCGCCTCGGGCAGGCCGCGGAAGCCGTGCGCGTACTCGGTGACCCCGGGGATCGGCAGCAGCTTGTTGACGCTGCCGACGGAGAGCACCAGCCGGTCGTACGCGAGCTGGCCGTGGTCGCCCTCGGCGGAGCGGTAGCCGACCCAGCGGTTCTGCAGGTCGACCCGGTCCGCCTCGCCGATGACCACGCGGACGCCGTCGAGGGTGCCGGCCAGCGGCACGGAGATCCGGGTGGGCTCGACCACCCCGGCGGCGACCTCGGGCAGCAGCGGCAGGTAGAGGAAGTAGTCGGTCGTGTTCAGCAGGACGATCTCGGCCCGCTCGCCGGCCCGCCGGCTCAACGCCTTCGCCGCGTGGTATCCGGCGAACCCGGCCCCCACGATCACCACACGAGGTTTCGTCATGCCCGCTGCCGTTCCCGTCGAGGACCCGGACAAACGTGGCAGTCAGCCGGCGGCGAGCCGGACGTACCCGGTCCGGCCGACCGCTTCGAGGTCCCAGCAGCGGCCGAAGGCCCGGACCCGCTCGGCGGTGATCCGACCCAGTTCGGGCGGCACGTCCGGGTCGAGCCTCAGCCGGCCGTCCACCGGGTTGAGGTCGAGCATGGCCCGGACCAGGGCCAGCGGGGCGCCGGCCGCCCACGCCTGCGGGCTGCACGCGGTCGGGTACGGCACGGCGAACATGGTGCGGTTCCGGGCGTACCCGCTGAGCGCCTCCGGCAGCCGGTAGCCGAACTGCTCGGCCACCTCGAGGAGGGCCAGGGCGATCCGGTTGGCCTCGGCCCGGTAGCCGTAGCGGACCAGTCCGAGCGCCGCGATGGAGTTGTCGTGGGGCCAGACCGTGCCCAGGTGGTAGCCGAGGGCGTTGTAGGTGCGGTCCTCCCGGGAGAGGGTGCGGATCCCCCATCCGGAGAACATGTCCTCGTGCATGAGCTGGCGTACGACCGCCTCGGCGCGCTCCGGCGGGACGATCCCGCTCCACAGCAGGTGGCCCATGTTGGAGGTCTTCGAGTCGATCGGGGTCTTGTCGCCGTCCAGGCCGACCGCGTAGAAGCCGCCCCGCTCGTCGAGCCAGAAGTCCCGGTTGAACCGCTCGTACAGCTCGGCGGCGTCCGCCCGCAGCCGGGCGGCCAGCGCCGGGTCCGCGAGCGGCCCGTCGGCCAGCTCGGCCAGACGCAGCTTCGCGTCGTAGGTGTAGCCCTGGATCTCGCTGGTGGCGATCGGCAGCACCGGGATCCGGCCGTCGGAGAAGCAGACGCCGTCGGGCGAGTCCCGCCAGCACTGGTTGCCCAGCCCTTCCGGCGAGCGGGTGGCGTACTCGACGTAGCCGTCGCCGTCCCGGTCGCCGTACTCGTCGATCCAGCGCAGCGCGGCGAGGGCGGAGTCACACAGCAGGCGGACGGTCTCGTCGTCCCGGCTCCAGCGCCAGTACTCGGAGAGCAGGATGAGCCAGAGCTGGGTGGCGTCCGCCGTGCCGTAGTACGGCGTGTACGGCTTCACGCCGGTGCGGGTCAGCTCGCCGCTACGGACCTCGTGCAGGATGCGGCCCGGCTCCTCGTCGGTGAACTCGTCGACCCGGGTGCCCTGGAGCCGGGCGAGCGCCAGCAGCGCCCCCTGGGCCAGGCCCGGCCCCGCCACCAGCGTCTGGTACGCGGTGATCAGCGTGTCCCGGCCGAAGACGGTGAGGAACCAGGGCAGGCCCGCCCCGGGCAGCATGACCCGGTGACCCTTGACCTCCAGGTCCAGCCGGAGCGCGGCCAGGTCGTAGCGGGACCGGCGGGTGACCCGTTCCAGCACCGGGTTGTCGCTGTCCAGGATCGCGCGGCTCTCCGTCCAGCGGCGCAGCGGGTCGTCGGCCCGCCGGTGCAGCACGTCGGCGATGTTCCCACGCACCGGCTCCACCACCCCCAGCCCGGGCGACAGCGGCAACTCCAGGTCCACCTGCCAGCTCTCCCGCGGGTCCAGCTCCACCTGCCAGACCAGATCGTCGCCCTCGATCCGGGCCGGGGGCAGGCTGGTGCGCAGCTCGGTGGTGGCCGTGAAGCCGTTCCGCTCGTACCGGAAGGAGAGCGCGGCGCCGTCGGCGCCGTGCCGGCGGACGATGTCGCCGGAGCGGTCCCGCACCCCGGACTTGACCTCGAACAGGTCGGCGAAGTCGGCGGCGACGGCCAGCCGCACCTCGAACCGCACCGGTTCCGTGCAGAACGACACCATCTCGATCCGCTCGTGGAACGCTTCGCCGACGTAGCGCAGCCGGCGCGCGGTGAGGCTGTCCGGCGGCAGCCCGGGCAGCTCGGGATTGGTGAGCATGAACTGCGCCGAGTAATGGTCGATGGTCTCCGAGCGCAGCACCGGGAACCGGCAGCCGTCGATGGTCAGCACCCAGCCGCTGACCAGCCGGGTGTCCAAGTGGACCAGCCCGCCGATGCTGCCCGGAGGCACGTCCCCGGCGGGGTCGGAGTACATGAAGGTGGGCCCGCTGAGCACCGCGAGCGACTCGGGGCCCAGCTCGGGCGGGACGGCTCGCTGGTCCCCGGGCCCGGCGGCGGCCGCCAGGCCGGGCGTCGGGTCGGCCGGAGTCGGGCGCACGACAGCCATGCCCCCACCGTAGGAGGAGCGCGGGCGAGGGCGGCGTCACCCGTTCCGGATGAATCCACCCCCGCCTATATGGACAAGCCTCACCATCCGGGGCGAGGATGCCCTGATGGGAACCAACGAGACCGCCGGGGGTCGGCCCACGAGGTCCACCCGGCGCACCTTCCTCACCGCCTCCGCCGCCGCCACCGCGGCGACCGTCGCCGCGCCGCTGGCCGGCACGCCGGCCGCCGCCGCCGAAACCGTCACGCCGCCCGGCCCCGGCCATCCGGTCCGGCAGCAGCCCCCGGACCGCGAGCTGACCGCGCTGCTGCGCGAGATCGACCGGGACCGGATCGAGGCCACCGTCCGCCGGCTCGCCGCGTTCGGCACCCGGCACACGCTCTCCGACCAGGACGATCCGGTACGCGGCATCGGCGCCGCCCGGGACTGGATCCACGCCCAGCTCGCCGGGTACGCCGCCGCCTCCGGCGGCCGCATGACCGTCGCACTCCAGTCGTACGTCCAGCAGCCCGCCTCCCGGATCCCGACCGCCACCACCATCACCAACGTGGTGGCCACCCTGCGCGGCGACACGGCGCCGGACCGGGTCTACGTGATCACCGGCCACTACGACTCGCGGGCCACCGACGTGATGGACGCGGTCAGCGACGCCCCGGGAGCCGACGACGACGCCTCCGGCGTGGCGGTGGTCATGGAGCTGGCCCGGGTGCTGGCCACCCGGCGCAGCGAGGCGACCATCGTGCTGGCCGCCGTCGCCGGCGAGGAGCAGGGGCTGTACGGCTCGGCGTACCTGGCCGGCCAGCTCAAGGCGGCCGGCGTGGACGTGCAGGGCATGTTCAGCAACGACATCGTCGGCAGCAGCACGGCCGACGACGGCACCCGGGACCCGCGCTCGGTCCGGCTCTTCGCCGAGGGCGTGCCGACCGCGGAGACACCGGCCGAGGCGAACGTGCGGCAGTCCGTCGGCGGGGAGAACGACTCGCCGTCCCGGCAGCTCGCCCGGTTCGTGTCCGACGTCGCGTGCAACGGCGCGACCGGGATGCGGGTCCGGGTGATCTACCGCCGCGACCGCTACCTGCGCGGCAGCGACCACATCTCGTTCCTCCGCGAGGGCTGGCCGGCCGGGCGGTTCACCGAGCCGAACGAGGACTTCGCCCACCAGCACCAGGACGTCCGGGTGGTCGACGGCGTCCAGTACGGCGATCTGCCGGAGTTCTGCGACTTCGACTACATCACCCGGGTGGCCCGGGTGAACGGCGCGACGCTGTGGTCGCTCGCGCAGGCGCCGGGCACGCCGAAGGGGGTCACCGTGGTCACCACCAACCTGACCAACGACACCACCCTGCGCTGGCAGCGCGGCACCGAACCGGACCTGGCCGGCTACGAGGTGGTGTGGCGGGAGACCACCGCCCCGGAATGGCAGAAGATGCTGCCGGTCGGCGACGTCACCGAGGTCACCGTCGACCTGTCCAAGGACAACGTGTTCTTCGGCGTCCGGGCGGTGGACCGGGCGGGGCACCGCAGCCCGGTGGCCTTCCCGAAGCCGGGTAGCTGACCGCCGCCTCACCCGGATCGGGCGGGGTGCCCTCACCCCGCCGGGACGGAGGGTGGAGGGAAGCGCGAGAGTCGATCCCGACCGAGGGGAGCCCGCCATGAGCATCCTGCCGTCCGACCGACGCGAGGCCCACTACCGGCAGCAGAGCGGCCGCCCGCAGCTCACGCCCCGGCAGCGCCGGCGCTTCGAGCAGAAGGAGGCGAAGCGGCAGCGCCTGACCGGGCAGCGCCCGCAGGACCGGGGTCCCGGGCGCTGAGTCGACGACGCCGGTGGCGGTCGCCGTTCGGCGGCCGCCACCGCGCCGTCAGCCCGCCGCCGGCGCGGTGATCGCCCAGCGCTCGTGGTCCCGCCAGGCGCCGTCGATGAACAGGTAGTCCGGCGAGAAGCCCTCCAGCCGGAACCCGAGCCGCCGGGCGAGCCGCTTCGACGGCTCGTTGCCGGGCTGGATGTTCGCCTCCAGCCGGTGCAGCCCGAGCGCCGTGAACGCGTGCTCGATCACCAGCCGGACGCCGGCCGAGGCGTGCCCCGTGCCGGCGTACGGCAGGAACGCGGCGTAGCCGAGGTAGCCGCCGCGCAGCGCACCCATGACGATGCCGCTGATGTTCGCGTACCCGGCGATCTCTCCGGTGGCCCGGTCGCAGAGCAGGTAGCCGGAGCTGTCCCGCCCCCGGATCTTGCGCAGGTACGCGGCGTACCGCTCGGCGTCGTCGGGCGCGGAGAGCCACGGGTGGTGCAGGTCGTGGCTGCGCCGGGCGGCGGCGACGAACTCCGCCTCGTCGTCGGGGCGGGGGCGGCGGATGGCGACGCGGCCGTCGCTGCGCAGGTACCTCACGGTGATCCACTCTCGGCCACCCACCAGACCGCTGTCCAACCCGGGTCGGCCCGTGCCGCGGAGGTCCGTGCCCCGGTGTCCCGGGTCACCCCTGACCGCCTCCTCTCGGTCACCTTGCCGTCACGTCGGCGTAGTCCCGGCGACGGCTGCCTCCACGAGCGTGGTGGCGCGCCGGAAGGGCCGGCCGACCAGCGGAGGACCAGCAGTGGCACACGACGAGGCGACACCGCCGCGCCGCGGCCGGATCGTCATGCTCGTCGACAACAAGGTCGAGGGCGATTCCCGGGTGCAGAAGATCGCCCGGTCCGCCGCCGAGGCCGGGTGGGACGTGACCCTGCTCGGCCGCTCCCCCGACGGCACGGAACGGAGCTGGCGGCTCGGCGCCGCCGAGGTGCGGCTGCTGCCGATGCCGGAGCCGCTGCACCGGCGCCGGCACGAGTTCCGCCGCTCGCTGCGCTGGCCGCTGGCGTACCGGTCGGGCGGCATCGCCGAGCACCGCGCCCAGTGGGTCCGGGCGTGGCGGGCCGACCTGGCCGTCCGGGCCGCCCTGGTGACGCGGCGCGCCGCGGCCGGTGAGCTGGCCGGGGCCCGGCTGCGCGGCGCCCGGCGCGCGCTGCGCCGGCGGGAGGTCGCCGCCCGGCTGCTGGACCGCTGGGTGTGGCTGCGGACCAGGATGATGAACCGGGTCCGGTACGGCCGACGGTTCCGGAGCCCGTGGGACCGGACGTACACGCTGTTCTGGCAGCTCGTCCTGGGCGAGCGGGCGTGGCGGCGGCTGGAGCCGGGGCTCTGGGACTACGAGCTGGCCTACGGCCCCGAGGTGGACCGGCTGCGCCCGGACCTGGTCCACGCGCACGACTTCCGGATGCTGGGCGTCGGCGCGCGCGCCAAGATACGCGCGACCGGCCAGGGGCGGCGGGTCGCGCTGGTCTGGGACGCCCACGAGTTCCTGCCCGGGATCAAGCCGTGGCGGGACCACGCCCGCTGGCTGCCCGCCCATCGGGCCCACGAGCGGGAGTACGCGCCCCACGCCGACGCGGTGCTCACGGTCTCGGCCGACCTGGCCGAGCTGCTGCGCCGCGAGCACCGGCTCACCGGGACGCCGGGCGTGCTGCTCAACGCCCCCGCCGACGACCACCGCCCGGCCGACGGCGCGCCGCCGCCGGACCTGCGGGCCGAGTGCGGGCTCGGCCCGGACGTGCCGTTGCTGGTCTACAGCGGCGCGGCGGCCCCGCAGCGCGGCCTGGACACCCTGGTCGAGGCGCTGCCCCGGCTGCCCGGTGTGCACCTCGCGCTGGTGGTCAACCCGGCGCTGCGCTACGTCGAGCGGCTCGCCGAGCGGGCCGCCCGGCTCGGCGCCGCCGACCGGCTGCACGTGCTGCCGTACGTGCCGCACTGGCAGGTGGTGCCGTTCCTGTCCGGCGCCGACGTCGGGGTGATCCCGATCCACCGCTGGCCCAACCACGAGATCGCCCTGATCACCAAGTTCTTCGAGTACGCGCACGCCCGGCTGCCCGTGGTGGTCAGCGACGTGCGGACCATGGCCGCCACCGTCCGGGAGACCGGCCAGGGCGAGGTGTTCCGGGCCGGCGACGTCGACGACCTCGTCCGCGCGGTGACCGCCGTGCTGGCCGACCCCCGGCGGCACCGCGCCGCGTACGACCGGCCGGGCCTGCTC
>NZ_JBSSLX010000196.1:0-10908 GCF_053890995.1 Micromonospora sp. I033
TTGTAGATCCACATCGCCGTCAACCTCATGATCAACCGTCGGTGCCTGATTGGTTGTCCACAGGTGGGCGGGGGTTTGTCCACAGGGGGTTTCGGGCCTGCCGGGGAGTAGGGAGCCTCGGTGGGTGGATCGTGGGCAGGTGGTCAGGCGGATTGCCGAGCGGCAGGGCGGCATCGTCACTCGGCAACAGGCTCTGCGGGCCGGATTCAGCCGGCACGAGATCGACAATCTCGTGACGTTCGGTCGGTGGCGGCGCCTGGCCCGCGCCGCTTACCTGGTCGCGCCGTCCGTGGCCGCTGGCAGTCAGCGGATCAGCCGGATCAGGGCCGCGGTGTTGTCGCTGGGGCCGCACGCCCATGCCGTGCTCGGGACGGCGGCTGAGCTGCACGGGATCGGTGGATTCTCGAGGACGGGCGCAATTCACGTGGCCCTGCCGGGCCGGGCGGCCAGAGCGGCCCGCGTCAAGGAGCCGGCTGTCGTGCTGCACCAGCTCGAACACCCCGCCGACGCGGTGACGATGATCGGCGGCATCCCGGTGACCACCGCGGTGCGGACGGTCGCGGAACTCATCCTCAGAGAGCGCCGGTATCCGGCGGTGGCGTTGCTCGATTCGGCCCTGAACCGCAAGGTGATCAGCGAGGACGAGTTGCTCTCCGTCCCGGGCCTGATCCGAGGGCGTCGAGGTGCCCTGGCAGCGCGCGGCTATCTCGCGGAGGCCAACGGCCTGGCGCAGTCCCCGCTCGAGACGCGCACCCGGCTCCGCTGCGTCGACGGCGGGGTCCGTCCCGATGCGCTTCAGATCGAGGTGCGGGACGCCGACGGCTACCTGCTGGGTATCGGGGACCTGGGCTGGCGAGCCGCACGGGTCATCGCGGAGGCGGACGGCCGGGTCCCGCACGCGGCGCCGAACGCCCTCTTCGACGACCGACGACGCCAGAACCGCCTGACCAACGCCGGCTGGACAGTGCTCCGCTTCACCTGGTCCGACACCCTGAACCCCGACTACATCCCCTCTGTCGTCCGCCGAGCCCTGGCCAACCGATCCTCGAATCGATCATGAGGTTCTCGGCGATGTCGATCTCACATCGTGCCGCCAACCTCATGATCGACGGGGTGGGGTGGGGTGGTCAGTAGGATGCCGTCGTGCGGGTTCTTCTTGTGGGTGGTGGGGGGCGGGAGCATGCGCTCGCCCTTGGGCTGGTTGCAGATCCTTCCGTCTCGGTGCTGGTTGCGGCTCCGGGGAATCCGGGGATCGCGGCAGTGGCCGAGCTGCGGGAGGTGAATCCCACCGATCCGTCGGCCGTGGCGGCGCTCGCCGTCGAGATGGCCGCGGACCTGGTGGTGATCGGTCCCGAGGCGCCGCTGGTGGCCGGGGTGGCCGACGCGGTCCGCGCCAAGGGCATCGCGGCGTTCGGCCCGTCGGCCGAGGCGGCCCGGCTGGAGGGCTCGAAGGCGTTCGCCAAGGACGTGATGACCGCCGCCGGCGTGCCGACCGCCCGGGCGTACACGTGCACCGACGCGGCGGGCGTCGGGAAGGCGCTGGACGAGTTCGGGGCGCCGTACGTGGTGAAGAACGACGGGCTGGCCGCCGGCAAGGGCGTCGTGGTGACCGATGACCGCGCCGCCGCCGAGCGGCACGCCGAGGAGTGCGGTCAGGTGGTGATCGAGGAGTACCTGGCCGGTCCTGAGGTCTCCCTCTTCGTGGTCACCGACGGCGAGGCGGCCGTGCCGCTGCTGCCCGCGCAGGACTTCAAGCGGGTCGGTGACGGCGACAGCGGGCCGAACACCGGCGGCATGGGCGCGTACGCGCCGCTGCCCTGGGCCCCGCCCGGCCTGGTCGACGAGGTGATGCGCGACGTGGTGCACCCGACGCTGGCGGAGCTGCGCCGCCGGGGCGCCCCGTTCGCCGGCCTGCTCTACGTGGGGCTGGCGATCACCGCCGCCGGCCCGCGCGTGATCGAGTTCAACGCCCGCTTCGGCGACCCGGAGACCCAGGTGGTGCTCGCCCTGCTGGAGACGCCGCTGGCCGGGCTGCTGCACGCCGCGGCCACCGGCACGCTGGCCGCGCACCCGCCGCTGCGCTGGCGCGACGGCGCGGCGGTCACCGTCGTGGTGGCGGCCGAGGGCTACCCGGCGGCGCCGCGTACCGGTGACGTGATCACCGGCGCGGACCGCGCCGGGGTCATCCACGCCGGGACCCGCCGGGACGCCGACGGCACCCTGCGCTCCGCCGGGGGCCGGGTCCTCTGCGGTACGGCCACCGGCCCCGACCTGGCCGCCGCGCGGGACGCCGCCTACGAGGTGGTACGCGGCATCGAGCTGGCCGGTTCGCATCACCGTTCCGACATCGCCGCGGCCGCGGTGGACGGCCGGATCGACCTTCACGCCTGACCGGGCAGCCCTGCCGCCTCGCCGCCGTTCGAGCGGGGCGGCGCGGGGGTGACTGCGACCGGCGGCACCGATCAGTCCAGCGCCCCGGTTTCGGTTCCGTCCGGCGGGCCCGAGCCACCCGCCGTTCCGGGGTCGGCACCGGCCGGCGCCACCTGCTGGTCGCGGGCGCGACCCACCATCCGGTCGAGGACGTTCGCGGTGGCCCGTTCGATCCGCTCGTCGCGGTGCCCGCGCCGGTTCAGCGCCGTCGTCCAGCAGAGGGTGCCGGAGGCGAAGACCACCGCGCCGCCGGGCGTCTCGTACACGTGGGTGTTCTGCATCCGCCGCCCGCCCTGCTGCGCGGGGTAGGGCGACGCGCTGAGCAGGGTGTCGCCGACCCCGACGGGCCGGGCGGTGCGTGCGTGGACGCCGTCCGCCTCGCCGCCGACGACCCCGGGAATGCGGTCGCCGTCGGCCACCCCGGCCCCGGCCCACACCCAGTGGTCGGCCGACCGGACCACCAGCGGCTGCGGGGTGACCACGATGCCGTTGTACTGGACGCCGAGCAGCGCCTGCTCGGGGAGGTCGAGGTTGCGCCAGGTCACCGTGGGCCCGGCGGCGTCCTCATCGGGGTCGGGGGTGGTCTTGGCGCAGGCGACGATCCGCTCCGGGCGGCCGTCGGCGGAGGGTCGCACCCGGATGTGCCAGTAGACGCTGTTGGCGCCGAGGAAGGCGAGGCTGGTGCCGCCGGCCAGCCCGGTCTCGGCGGCGCGGCGCATCTCCGCCGACCAGTACTCGTCGTGCCCGCAGAACACGAGCCCCCGGTGCCGGGCCGGGTCGAGCCGCCCGGAGTGCAGGTCGAAGCTGGTCGCGTAGCTGACGTCGTAGCGGTTGCGCTCCAGCCACTGGACGGCGTCGTGGTCCCGGCTGAACTGCGTGGGCTGGCCGCCGTCGGCGTACGGGCGGTCGAAGGAGACCTCGCGCGCCCGCAGCGCCGGCACGCGCCGCCCGCTGGCCGCGTAGCCGTTGTAGAGGCTCTTGCCGGCCCGCCGGTCCCGCGGCCACTGGTTGTACGCCTGCCAGGTAGTCACCGGCAGCACCACGCAGAGCGCGGCGGCCCGCCGGTCGTCCCGCACGACGAACGGGGTGCAGGCGCGCCAGCCGTCGGCGGAGGTGAAGACCGCCTGGTAGAGGCCGGAGGTCCAGTCCTCGGGGATGCGGAGGGTCCAGGACACCGGCCAGCGGCAGGCGATCGCCCCGGTGGCCGGGTCGGCTCGCGGCACCGGCCGGGGCGTGCCGTGCAGCTCCGGGCTGGTCACCATGGTCCGGGCGCCGGCGCCGTCGTACCAGCCGAGCCGGTGCACGGTGATCCGGAACCGGCCGGCCGGGTTGACCGCGACGTGGAAGTCGACGGACTCGCCGGGGGCGAGGCTGGTCGTCGAGGCGTACCCCTGGATCTGCCGCCGCCGGTCGTCGGCGACCCGGGTGTCGTCCGGCGGCCACCAGGGCTCGCCGGCGGCCCGGTTCTCCACCTCGACGGGCGGGGACTGGCGGCGGACCGGCGCGGCGGCGCGGCGTCGGCTGAGCACGGGCTCGCCGGTGCCGAGCGCCGTGGCGGAGACGCCGCCGACGAGGAGGCCGAGGGCCCAGCGCCGACGGATCCGGACCATGCGAGCAACTCCGGTGGGGGTGGGAGGCACTGCCGGGAGTGCCGGCGCAGGCAAGGTACCACCGGCGGCACCCACCCGTCTGTCCGCTCTGGATCAGCCGTAGTAGCGGCGCAGTTCGCGGCTGAGCACCTTGCCGGTGGCGTTGCGGGGCAGGTACTTCACGAACACCACGTCCCGGGGCACGGAGAAGCGGGCCAGGTAGTGCCGGACGTACTCGCGGACCGCCTCCGGGTCGAGCGTCTCGCCGGGGTGCAGGGCCAGGAACGCGGCGAGCCGCTGGCCGTACTCGGCGTCCGGCACGCCGATCACCGCGACCTCGCGGACCTGCGGCAGCCGGGCGATGAGGTCCTCGACCTCGGACGGGAAGACGTTCTCCCCGCCGGAGACGATCATGTCGTCGGCCCGGCCGTCGACGAAGAGCAGGCCGTCGGCGTTCATCCGGCCCAGGTCGCCGGTGTCCAGCAGGCCGTCGCGGCTCTCCCGCCCGGCCCCCGAGGTGTATCCCTCGAAGAGCATCTCGTTGCCCACGAAGATGCGGCCGACCCGGCCGTCCCGGACCGGCTCGCCGGCGTCGTCCAGGATCTCCAGCCGGGTGCCGTGCGGTGGGCGCCCCGCCGTGGTGGGAGCGGCGCGCAGCTCGGCCGGGCCGGCGATGGAGGCCCAGGAGACCTCGGTCGAGCCGTAGAGGTTGTAGAGGACGTCGCCGTAGCGGTCCATGAACGAGGTGGCCAGGCCGCCCGGAAGGGCGGAGCCGCTGACCGCGACCACCTTGAGCGGTGGCCGGGGCTCGGGCGGCGGCGCCTCCATCAGCCGTTGCAGCATCACCGGTACGGCGAAGAGCGCGTCGCAGGGCTGCTGGGCCAGGGCGGCCAGCGTGGTGGCCGGGTCGAACCGCCGGTGCAGCACGATCGTGGCGCGCAGCGCGAAGCACACCTGCAGGGCGGCGTACCCCCAGGTGTGGAAGATCGGCGCGGCGATCAGCACGGTGTCCCGGGCGTGCAGCGGGATCCGGTCGATGATGGACACCAGCGGGCCGAAACCGTGCGGCGTGGGCCGGCGGGCGCCCTTGGGCGCGCCGGTGGTGCCGGAGGTGAGCACGATGGTCCGGCCGTCCCGCTCCGGCGGCTGGAGCTGGTCCCCGGGCAGCGCGCCGGCGATCAGCTCCTCCTGGCGGCGCTCGTCGACCCGGTGCAGCTCGGCGGGGAGGCCGAGGACCCGCTCGGCGAACTCGGCGTCGTGCACGAGCACGCGCAGGCCCTGCTCCTCGGTGACGGTGGCCAGCTGCGCCGCCGAGAGGCCGGTGTTGACCAGTACGGCGTCCGCGCCGAGCAGCATCGCGGCGACGACCGCCTCGATCAGGCCGTGGTGGTTGCGGCAGAGCAGGCCCACCCTGTCGCCGGCCTGCACGCCGAGGCCGGCGCGCATCGAGCGGGCCAGCCGTTCCGAGCGGTCCAGCAGCTCCTGGTAGGTCAGCGCGGCACCGTGCTCGTCGACGACGGCGGTCCGCCCGGGGTCGCGCGCGGCGGCCTGGCGCAGCTCGCCGGCGAGGCTCCAGCCCCACCTGCGCAACGCGTTGAGCTGGGAGGCCACCCGGATCGGGCGGCCCGGGTTGAGCAGTCCGCGTCGGGTCAGCGTGGCGACGATGAACGGCAGGTCCAAGTCGCAACCCTCCTTCGCGTTCGTGTTCTCCCGATCATGCACCCGGGGCGGCGCGCGGCCCAGTCGGCGTGATCAGTGCCCCAGCCTGCGGACACCGGAGCGGGGACCGGCGGCCCGACCCGCGACGGGGTACCGCCCGGCAGGGCGGCGCGGTCGCGGGTCGGGGTCCGCCGGCGATCAGCGGATCTGCATGCCGGAGATGGCCCGGGAGATGACCAGGCGCTGGATCTCGGAGGTGCCCTCGAAGATGGTGTAGATCTTGGCGTCCCGGTACCAGCGCTCGACCGGGTGGTCGCGCAGGAAGCCCGCGCCGCCGAGGAGCTGGACGGCCTTGTCGGTGACCGAGACGGCCACCTCGCCGGCCTTGAGCTTGGACATCGAGCCCTCGCCCGCGCTGAACGGCCGGTTGTTCCGACCCATCCAGGAGGCCCGCCAGACCAGCAGCCGGGCCGCGTCGATCTCCATCTTCATGTCGGCGAGCGCGAACGCCACCGCCTGGTTCTCGATGATCGGGCGTCCGAACTGGACCCGTTCCCTGGCGTAGTCGAGGGCGTACTCGTACGCGGCGCGGGCCACGCCGAGCGCCTGCGCGCCCACGGTCGGGCGGGACAGTTCGAACGTGCGCATCGCCGCCTGGCCGGAGGCGCGCTGGCCGGTGCGGGCCCGGGCGAGCCGCTCGTCGAGGGCCTCCCTGCCGCCGAGCAGGCAGCGGCCCGGCACCCGTACGTCGTCGAGGAAGACGTCGGCGGTGTGCGAGGCGCGCAGCCCGAGCTTGCGCAGCTTGCGGGTGGCGGTGAGCCCCGGCGTGCCGGGCGGCACCACGAACGCGGCCTGACCCCGCGAGCCCAGTTCGGGCTCGATCGAGGCGGTGACCACGTGCACCCCGGCGATGCCGCCGTTGGTCGCGTACGCCTTCTGCCCGTTGAGCACCCACTCGTCGGTGGCCTCGTCGTAGACCGCCCGGGTCCGCATCGACCCGACGTCGGAGCCGGCCTCCGGCTCGGTGGTGCAGAACGCGGCGACGGCGGGCTGGTCGACGTCGCCGAAGCACTGCGGCACCCATTCGACCATCTGGTCGGGGGTGCCGGCGCCGTAGATGGCGGCGACGGCCAGCGAGGTGCCGAAGATGCTCAGGCCGATCCCGGCGTCACCCCAGAACAGCTCCTCGCTGGCGATGGGGAGGGAGAGCCCGGTGGGGTCGGCCCAGCAGGTGGCGAGGAACTCGAAGCCGTACAGGCCGACCTTCGCGGCCTCCTGGATGACCGGCCAGGGAGTCTCCTCCCGGGCGTCCCACTCGGCCGCGGCCGGGCGCACGACCTCGGCGGCGAAGCCGTGCACCCAGTCGCGAAGGTCCCGCTGTTCCTCGTTCAGGTCGAGCGAGAACTCGGCCATCTCAGGCCTTGGGGATGTCGAACAGGTTGGCGATGTTGGCGGCGAGGCCCAGGTCGCCCTTGGCCTTGAGCTTGCCGGTCATGAACATCATCACCGGGTTGGCGCCACCGGAGACGATCTTCAGGAACTCCACCGGGCCCATGGTCAGGCTCAGCTTCGGGTCCCGCTGCGCGCCCTCGTGGACGGTGCAGGTGCCGTTCTCGATGACGATCTCGTAGGTGTCGGTGCCGCCGTCGGGGCGACCGGTGATGTTCCAGTGGATCACGGCGTTGGTGGAGCCGGCGCGGTCGGCGCGGAAGAGCTCCGGCATCCGGTTGAAGACCTCGCTCAGGATCTTGCCGCGCAGGTCGCCCGACATCACCTCGGCGATCTTGTCGTCGGGGGTGGACTTGACCAGCTGCGCGAACTCCTTGGGGCCGACGTTCGCGAAGTTGGCCGGGTCGAAGTCAGTCATGGGGGATGCACCTCTCGGAGCGAGCCGACTTTGGTTACTCTGGCGTAACCCTACGCACGAGTAGGTATGCTCGCAAGGGTGTCCAGCACACCGACCTTCAAACGCCTCCCCCGCGCCGTGCGGGAGCAGCAGATGCTCGACGCGGCGGTCAAGGTCTTCTCCCGCCGGGGCTTCCACGCCGCCAGCATGGACGAGATCGCCGACGACGCGGGCATCTCCAAGCCGATGGTCTACGCGTACCTCGGCACGAAGGAAGAGCTGTTCGTGGCCTGCCTGCACCGGGAGGGCACCCGGATGATGGAGGCCATCGCCGGGGCGGCCGCACCCGACCTGCCCGCCGACGAGCGGCTCTGGCGCGGGCTGCGCGCCTTCTTCGGCTTCGTCGGCGCGCACCGCGACGGTTGGGCGGTGCTCTACCGGCAGGCCCGCGGCGAGCAGCCGTTCGCCGCCGAGCTGGCCACCATGCGCGGCCGGCTGGTCGAGGTGGTCGCCGGGATGCTCGACCACGCGCTGCGCGACAAGGGGCGCGAGGTCGGCGCCACGGATCTGGAGGTCGTCGCGTACGCCCTGGTCGGCGCGACCGAGTCACTGGCCGACTGGCTGGCCGACCACCCGGAGGCGGACCCGGAGAAGACCGCCACCCGGATGATGAACGTGGCCTGGCTCGGCGCCGACCAGCTGCTGCGCGGGATCACCTGGCACCCGCCGGCCGGCTGACCCGGGCGCGCACCGCCCGCCGGCGGCGGCCCCGCGCCCAGCGCACCGCCTCCACGACCACGGTCAGGGTCAGCGCCAGGCCCAGCCCGAGCAGCAGCCCGCGCACCGGGTCCCGCTCGAAGGCGAGCCCGCCCAGGTAGCCGACCAGCGCCGAGTAGAGCCCCCAGGAGGCGGCGGCCAGCGCGTCGAAGGCGAGGAACCGCCGCCGGGGAAACCGGGTCGCGCCCATGGTCAGCGTGACCGCGGTCCGTCCACCCGGGACGTACCGGGCCACCGTGAGGATCAGGCCGCCGCGCGCCGCGATGCCCCGCCGGGCCCACTCGACGGCGGCCCGTCGCCGCCCACCCCGGCCCGGCGCCGCGTCGCGACGGGCCGCCGGGAGCCGGGCCAGCAGCCGGCCGCCGCCGTGCCGGCCGATCGCGTACGAGACGTGGTCGCCGACGAACGCGCCGAGCGCGGCCACCGCGACCACCAGCGGCAGGTCGGGCTGGCCGGTGGCGGCGAAGACCCCGGCGGTGATCACGGCGGTCTCGCTCGGCACCACCGGGAAGAAGCCGTCGACCACCGCGACGGCGAACAGCGCCAGGTAGACCCAGGGCGAGGACATGGTCTGGTGGAGCAGGTCGAGCACGGAATCCATGGCCCCGATGCTGGTCGCGCCGCCGGTCCCCGCCATCTGCCGTCGGTCGGCCGGCCGCGGTCACTTTCGTCGCGTCGTACCCCGACGGCTCCTCGGGGTCGGCCCCCAACCCACCCGGAGGTACGCCCCGTCGCGCGCCGGACCGGCCTAGGCTCGCCGCGTGACCACCCGCGTCGCCCTGCTCCGCCGGGCCGAGCGGCACACGCCGCTCCTGCTCGCCGCTCTGGTGGCGGCCGGCACCTGGGCGTCGGCGACCGGCGCGCTGGGTGTCCGCTCGCCGCTGCCCCGGCTGCTGGTGCTGGCCGCGGCGCTGGCCTCGGGCGCCGCCGTCCTCGCGGCCCGCCGCTGGCCGCTGGTCGCCGCGGCGACGGTCGGCTGGCTCGTCCTGGCCGCCTGGCCGGCCGCCCTGCTGGCCTCCTGGCGGGCCGGGGTCGGGCTGCGCGGCCGCCGGCTGGCCGGTCACCTGCTCGGGGCGGGACTCGTCGCCCTGCTCGGGGTGCTGATCGGCGTCGCGGTCGGCGGGGAGCGCCGGCTGACCACCGCCACCGGCGCCAACGCAATGGCCCTCTTCGCCTGGCTGGTGGTCTTCCCGCTGGTCGCCGGGCTGTGGATCCAGGCGCGGCGGGACACCCTGGCCGCCCTGCGGGACCGCGCCGAGCGGCTGGAACGCGAGCAGGAGTCGCGCGCCGACCGGGTACGCGCCGAGGAGCGGACCCGGATCGCCCGGGAGATGCACGACGTGGTGGCGCACCGGGTCTCGCTCATGGTGGTGCACGCCGGGGCGCTGGAGGTGACCGCCGCCGATCCGGCGACCGTCGAGGCGGCCGCCCTGATCCGCGCCACCGGCAGGGCGGCCCTGACCGACCTGCGCGACGTGCTCGGCGTGCTGCGCCAGCGGGCCACCGACGGCGCCCTGCCTCCACCAACCGGGCTGGACGCGGTCGACGAGCTGGTCCGCGAGTCCCGGGCGGCCGGCCTGCGGGTGGACCGGCAGGACGAGGGGAGGCCCCGGCCGGTGCCCGGCACGGTGGCCCGGACCGTGCACCGGGTGGCCCAGGAGGGCCTGACCAACGTGCGCAAGCACGCCCCGGACGCGAAGGTCACCGTCCGCCTGCGGCACCTGCCCGACGGGATCGAGGTCGCCGTCCGCAACGGCCCGTCCACCCGGCCCGGCCCCACGCTGCCCGGTGCGGGGCTCGGCCTGGTCGGGCTGCGCGAGCGGGTCGAGCTGGCCGGCGGGCGGCTGTCGGCCGGCCCCACCTCCGACGGCGGGTTCCTCCTGCGGGCGCTGGTGCCGGTGGCGGAGCTGCCATGATCCGTACGCTGATCGCCGACGACGAGCAGCTGGTCCGTGCCGGCCTGCGGCTGATCCTGGAGGCCGCGCCGGACATCGTGGTGGTGGGCGAGGCGGCCGACGGGGCCGAAGCGGTGGCCGCCGCCGTCCGGCTCCGGCCCGACGTGGTGCTGCTGGACGTCCGGATGCCCGGCGCCGACGGGCTGACCGCCGCGCCCCGGATCGTCGCCGAGGGCCCGAAGGTCGTCATGCTCACCACGTTCGACCGGGACGAGTACGTGCACGCCGCGCTGCGCGCCGGAGCGGTCGGCTTCCTGCTCAAGGACACCCCGCCCCGGGAACTCGCGGCCGCCGTGCGGACCGTGGCGGCCGGCAACGCCATGCTCGCCCCGACGGTGACCCGGCGGTTGATCAGTTCGTTCGCCGAGCGCGGCCCGGCCCGCCGGGAGGCCGCCCGGCAGCGGCTGGCCCGGCTCACCGACCGGGAGGCGGCGATCGTCCGGGAGGTGGCCCGGGGCGACGCGAACGCCGACGTGGCCCGCCGGCTCGGCACGAGCGAGGCGACCGTGAAGACGCACGTCAGCCGCGCGCTGGCCAAGCTCGGCGTGGCCAACCGGGTCCAGCTCGCCATCCTGGTCCACGACGCCGACCTGCTGGAGGAGTGAGATCGGTGGTCAGCGGCGCGCGGCGGCCCGGGCGCGGGCCCGACGGC
>NZ_JBSSLX010000197.1:0-10809 GCF_053890995.1 Micromonospora sp. I033
GGGCGGATCAGCAGCCGCAGGCCGCGGCATGCGCTACAGCTCCGCCGCACGGCGGTACAGGGACCGTGCCTCGTCGAGCGCCGCGAACTCGCCTGTGCGGTGATGCTTCAGCTCCAGCACCGCGGCGAGGCTCCGCAGCGGACCCGCCTGGGCGGGACCGGCCGCCACCACCCGGCGCAGCAGCGCGACAGACTCCTCCAGGTCGGCCACCTCGCCCGTCAGCTGGTAGCGGTCCGCGAGCCACGCCGCCAGGTTGTTGAGATCCTCCCACTGCGGCGCGTCGGCGACGAGCTGCCGGCCCAGGGCGATCGCCTCGTCGAGATCTTCCCGGCTGTCTGTGGCGCGGAACCGGTCGCCGAGGTCCACGGCAAGCCCGGCGAGATGGGACCGGTACGCCGGATCGTCGGCCGGCAGCGTGCCCACCACCCACCGTCCGAGTTCGACGCACTCGTCGAGGTCGCCGGACCGGATCCGCTCCCGGTAGCGCTGCCGCAGCGCCATCAGCAGCCCCTGCCGCCCGGACATGGGATCGGCGCCGGCGCTGCTGGTGAACTCACGGCACAGTTCGATCGTGCGGTCCAGCAGCGCGGGTTCCCGGTGGACGACCGCCAGCAGACCGGGCAGGACGGTGCTGAGCTGGGCGAGTCGTTCCTCACTCGCCACCGGCCCGGACGCGAGGCAGGCCAGCGTGAGTTCGGCGACCTCGCCGGTGTGCTCCGGGTGCCCGTTGTGCTGCAACCAGAGGCCGCCGGCCATGCAGACGGCGCCCCGATGCGAAGGTTCGTCCGACAGAGCGAACAACCGGCTGCCGGTGGTGACCGCGTCGTCGAGATCCGTGGGATCGTGTGTCACCGCGAACCGGTAGGTCAGGGCCGAGACCAGCAGTGCCAGGAAGTCCGCCGGGTCGGGCGGCTCGTCGGCGAGCACCTCGCGCAGCCACGAGACCAGTTCCATGGCCGCCTGAGCATCACTGTCCAGTTGCACCATCTGGTGCAGTGCGAGCGAGAACATCATCGCGTCGTGACGTCGCCGGTCGGGATCCCGGCCGGGCGCGCGCGCCGCCTGGCGCAGCAGCGCGACCGCCTCGTCGAGCGTGGCCCGGTCGCCCGTCCGCTGGTGCTCGTCGAACAGCCGGTTGCCCTCGTTGGAGGCGGCTCCGGCACGCAGCGCGCTCGTCGTGTGCCCGGTCCGGTCGAACATGTCGGCCAGCATCCGCGGCACCAGCTCCGGCCGCTCCCGGTGCACGTGGACCATCAATTCGATCGTGCGTTGAAAGTCGGGCGTGTCCTGTCCGTTGCCCTGCTCGCCCCAGCGGCACCAGTACAGCCCACCGACGACGTAGCACACGTCGATGTCGCGCCCGGGATCCGTGACCGACGCCAGCAGCCGTTCCGCCTCCCGTACCGCGGCCGGTTCGAGGATCGGGCGGGTATCCCCGGTCGTCGTGTACCGGGCGAGCCGCGCGCGGATGGCGTCGAGAAGCTGATCCCTGTTCACGACCGAGCGCCTTCCGTCACGTTGTCCTTGCGGAGCAACGAGGTCAGCTGTTCACCCACGTCCCGGGTGAGCCGCTGCGGGCAGTCGACGCCCATCGCGGCGGCGAGATCACGGCCGTGCACGTCCACCGCCGACTCCAGCAGCTCGGCGAGGACGGCGCCGGTGACCCGTCCCCGGCGCCAACCGACCACCGCCGTCGCGGCGCCGACCAGCAGCGCGGGCCAGCACGCGAAGCCGAGCAGGAGATAGGCGACGCCCCAGGCCACCAGTTGGGTCGCCGACGAGAAGTCCGACCGGGCCACCTGCAGCGCCGCCCGCGCCTGCTCGGGCAGCACAAGCCACAACCGGGGCCACGCGGAGACCAGATCCAGATGGTACGCCGACAGCACGCGCAGGTCCGCCGCCTCGATCCGGTCGCCGAGCCAGAACGCGCGGCGCGGCGCGGTGAGCGCGATCCGGTCGCGGGCCAGGGCGAGGCGCTCCGCGTCCCGGGCCAGCGCGGTGGCGTCGGCCGATCGAGTGGTGTGCGCCCGGCCGGCCGCCAGGAGCGCGGATTGATACCGCTGCTCGGCGGCCTCCCAGCGCCGCAGCCGCCGACGGGTGAGCAGTCGCGTCAGGGGGTGCGTGGCCTCCGCCAGCCAGATCCGTTCGATGACCGAGCCGAGGGCTCGTACGGCGAGGCCGACGACCGCGGCACCGGCGGCCAACCCGAGCAGGACCACCCCGAGCGTGCCCGCGCTCCGCGTGGCCGGGTCCGCGGCCAACTGGTCGACCCCCCTGGTCAGCCCGTCGATGTCGGTGCCGTACCGCAGGGCCGCGACGGCCACCACGAGATACAGCGCGCCGGGCAGCACCAGCAGCTGCCACCACCGGTCGACGAGCTTGCCGCCGATGGTCTCCAGCAGCTTGGTCACGGGCGCAGCCTGACGCGTTCGAGCGGCCTACCGAACACCCGGCAGGTGTCGTCGCGACCCGGCCGGGCCACCCGTGCGCAGCGGCGGCCCGGGCACGTCAGTACCTCCAGCACCGGATGGCCGCCGAGGCCGGGCAACTGCGGCGGCGCCGACCGGTACGAGCCGAGGCCACCGGCGTACCCGGCGCGCAGCAGGTGGTCGTCCAGCTCGTCGAGGCACTCCGCGACCGCCGCCGGATCCTCGCCCGCGCGAACACGCTCGACGATCGACGTGGCGAGAGTCCGCATCGGACCGTCGGCGGCGAGCGGGCCGGTGTCCTCGTCGAGCCGGGCGCAGAGCACGGCGAGCTGTTCCTGCGCGAGCGTCTCCACCCGTTGCCCTTCGTCGGCTCCACACCGGACTCGCGCCATGGTAACGGGTGCGTGCTCCCTCACGGAGGGCTTGCATCGGCGTGGAAAGCTGGTGGGATGGTCGACCAGGTGCGGGCGAGGGTGCGCCGGTACCTCGACGACGGTGACGCCCTGGCCGTGCTCGAACCGGCCGCCCTCGACGACGCGACCGCCCTGCTGACCGCCGGGGGCGGTGACCCGAGCGTCGACTACGCCGTCGGGATGCTGTACCTGTGCCGCCACATGGCGCGCGGCGCGTCGGCGACGACGCGGGACGCGCGGCGGGCGGCACGGCTGCTGGTCCCGCTGGCCGACCGGGTCCCACCCCGGGTGCTGGCGCAGCTGCGCCAGATCGGCACGACGGCCGACGAGTGGCAGGACCAGGCGTTCCACCTGGTCGAGGCGGGGCGCCCGGACGAGGCCGTCGAACTGCTGGAGGACGCCGTGGCGGCGACCGTACCGGGTTCACCGGAGCGGCTCGAGTGCCTGACGAACCTGTACGTGGTGGTTCGCGCCGCGGGTGGGGACGTGGTCCGGCTGACCGACCTGGGCAGCGAGATCATCGAGATCGCCGGCGATCGGCTGCACGACGACCTGCTGTCGTTCTCGGCGGTGTTGGGTGAGGACCTGCGTCGCCGGTTCGCCCGTACCCACGAACCGGCCACGCTCGACATGGCGGTCGCCATGCTCCGGCACGCCGCCGGATCGCTGCCGGACGGCGACCCGAACAAGGTCGCCGCGACGGCGGGCTTGTGCTCCGCTCTGACGGACCGGTTCGAGGCGACCGGGGACGTCGCCGCGCTGGAAGAGGCCGTGGACGTCGGACGACGCGGATCGCGCGGACTGCCCGAGCGGGACCGCAACCTTCCCGGCCTGCTGGACGGGGCCGCGGACGCGGCGCAGAGGCTGGCCACCCGTACCGGCGACGATTCCCTGGTGGCGGAGGCGCTCGCCCTGCGCCGCCGGTGTCTCGACCTGCTCGCCCCGGATGATCCACGGCTCGGCGCGGCGTTGACCAACCTCGCCGCGACGCTGTTGGAGGGGCCCGACGACCCGGCGGCGCTGAGCGAAGCCGCTCGGGCGACCGACGAGGCCATCCGTACCTCGTCCAGTCCGGAGGTCCGCGTCGCGGCCCTCGACAACCGGTCGACAGCGTTGCGCCGTCTCTACCAGGTCACCGGTGAGGAGAGCGCCCTGCGCCAGGCGATCGAGTCCGGTGAGGAGGCCCACCGCCTCGGCGGCGGCACCATCGCGCTGTCGCTGGCGCGGCAGCGCGAGTTCGAACGAACCGGTGATCCCGCGCACCTCGATCGGGCCGTCGAACTGCTCCGGGTCGCCGTGACGAGCGGCGGGGACACGGTCACCCGCGCCAGGGCGCTGCACCTGCTCGGAACGGCCCTGCTCGAACGGCACACCAGCACGGGTGACACGGTTGCCCTCGACGAGGCGGCGGCGGTGTGCCGGCGCGCCGTCGCCCTGCTTCCCGAGGGCCATCCGGACCGCACCAACCACCTCAACTCGCTGGGCGGCATCCTGCTGAGCCGGTACGACCGTACGGGCGTCGCACCGGTCCTCACCGAGGCGACCGACGCGTTCCGCGCGGCCGTCGCGGCCACGCCACCGACGCATCCGCATCGGCCCGGGATGCTGCGCAACCTCAGCAACGCGCTCACACGCGCGGCAGAGTACGACGAGGCCGTCAGCCTGCTGCGGGAGGCGGTCGCCGCCGCACGCCCGGGCAGTCCGGACGAGTCGTCGTTCTGGAACGACCTCGGCATCGCGCTGCGGCAACGCTTCGACCGCACCGGCGACTCGGCGTCACTCGACGAGGCGATCGGTCTGCTGCGGAAGGCGGCAGACGCCGCTGCGGCGACGAGCGCGGCCAGGCCGAGGCGGTTGAGCAACCTGGGGTTCGCGCTCGCGCGACAGTCGGGTCGGGACGCTGAGATCGCCGCGCTGTTCCAGGAGGCGGCGCTGTCACCGCTGTCGCCGACGCCGGACCGGGTCGAGGACGCGCGGGAGTGGGGGAGGACATGGGCTCGCGGCGGCGACTGGGGCCGCGCGATGGCCGGGTTCGAACTGGCGGTCGAGCTGCTGGCGCGGATCGCCTCCCACGGGGTGGGTCGTCGGGATCGGGAACACGGTCTCGGGCGCTTCGACGGGCTCGCCACCGACGCGGCGGCCTGCGCGCTGCATGCCGGGGACACCCCGAAGGCCGTTCGTCTGCTCGAACAGGGACGGGGAATCCTCATCGCCCAACAGCTCGACCCGCGGTCGGACCTGACCGCGCTGCGTGCCCGGCACCCCGATCTCGCCGACGCGGTGGACCGGCTCCGGTCGGACCTGGAGTCCGGGCCCGGTTCCGCCGCCGCAGCCGGTGGTGACTGGCTCGACAACGCGGGCCGGGAAGCTGACCGTCGACACGGTCTGAGCCGGGAATGGGAGGGGTTGATCGCGCGCATCCGGGCGCTGCCCGGGTTCGCCGACTTCCTCGCCGCGCCCCCGCTCGACGCGCTGCGGGCGGAGGCCGCCGCCGGACCGATCGTGCTGATCAACGTCAGCCGCTACCGGAGCGATGCGCTCATCCTCACCGCCGGCGGGGTCGACGTCGTGCCGCTACCGGAGATCACCCCGGCGCGGGTTGCCGAACAGGCCGGGGAGTTCCACCGCGCTCTCCACGTCGCGCAGCTCCCCGGACCGGACGAGAGGCGGGCTCAGCAGACGCTGACGCGGATCCTCGGGTGGCTGTGGGACGCATTGGCCGCCCCGGTCCTGAACCGGCTGACCGCCGCGGAGCGCGTCTGGTGGTCGCCGACCGGTCAACTGGCGTTCCTGCCGCTGCACGCCGCCGGGTATCACGAACGGCCAGGCTGTTCGGTGCTGGACCGGGTGGTCTCGTCCTACACCCCGACCGTGCGCGCGTTGCGGCACGCGCGGGCCCGAGCGGCGGGGGCAATGGAGCGTGGACTCCTCGCGGTGGCGATGCCCGACACCCCCGGCGCCGCCCGGCTACCCCACGCGCAGCGGGAAGTCACGCGCCTCGACGCCGCTCTGCGCCTCACCGGGCCCGAGGCGACGGCGGAGCGGGTGCGGGCCGAGATGACGCGGCACGCACAGGTCCATTTCGCCTGCCACGGCATCAGCGACCAGAGCGAGCCGTCGGCGGGACGACTGCTGTTGCACGACCACGAGAAGGACCCGTTGACCGTGCAGGAGGTCGCGCGGCTGGACCTCACCGGCGCGCGGCTGGCGTACCTGTCGGCGTGCCAGACCGCACACGGTGCCACTCACCTGTCCGACGAGGCCGTACACATCACGTCGGCGTTCCTGCTGGCCGGTTATCCGCAGGTCATCGGGACCCTCTGGCGGGTGAACGACCGCGTCACCGGCCTGATCGCCAGGAACTTCTACCGCGAACTTGCCCACCACGGGTCGGCTGCGGCGTTGCACGTGGCCGTGCGCGAGTGCCGTGCGACGTACCCGGACACGCCGAGTCTCTGGGGCGCACACATCCACACCGGCGCGTGAGCTCGCCCGGTTACTCCGCGTGATCTCCTCGTTGACGAGGACCGGACCGTATCGAGGACCAGCTTCCAGGTGAAGCACAAACGGGACAGGGTCCGGTTTCGTCCCGAGATGTTCGTCTAGGCAGGACGACCCGCTTCACCGCCGCCCCGTCCTCACCCCTCGCACCGCACGCGGATTCTGGCATGGCCAGGACGGTTGACAACGAAGGTTGTCAAGCGGACGCTGAAGTTGGAGGCCATCGACAAGGGAGCCGCTCATGCGGGAGCTGACGTCGGACGAGCGGCAGGCGCTACGGCGGCAACTGGGCGCTATTGCCGCTGACTGGGCGCAGCGGCTGGACAAAGTCGATGTGGGTTCCCGTGGCAGTCCTGCCCAGGAGCCACACTGCGCGGAGAGGATGCGTGCTCACCTCGCGCGGATGGCGGCAGGTGAGCAGATGCGTCGCCTCCTCGCTGACCTCGTGTCCGCCAGTGCCGAGGAAGCGGTGCAGCACGGTGCCGGCTATCCCGACCTTGGCGCAGCGGTAGGCGCCAGTCGGCAGGCCGCGCGTAAGCGATGGCCTGGCCTGTTGAAGAGGCGTGCCTCCGAGTGGAAGCAACCGCCCGGGGGCATCGGTTGGGCCGGCAGCCATCCGGGAGGCCCGGTACCGTTTTCGGGGACCTGAGGGGCCCGGCTTTACATCCGTGGCTGACATCAGCGGTGGCGGCGGAGGCCGAACGAGCGTGGACGGCTGCCGGCTCTGAGCCGACCCCTCTGGGATCCAGCGGACGTTGCGACCTTAGCCGAAGCTGCTTGTGAGCGAGGGTTCGCAGGTGGAACCGAGGTGCACCTCCTCGCCGGCGGTGGCGTCCGGACACCCGGACGCCACCGAATCCGTCAACAGCAATTTGGTAGCCATTCGGGGCACCAGCAGTGCTGGCAGCGACGAGCGGGTCAGCCCTTGGTCTCGCGAGGGTCACGGCTTCGCGGGTAGGTGTTCCTCTCGCCGATCGTGCCGTCCTTCTTCTTCATCACGTGCTCGACGCCGCGCTGAGTGGCCATCTGTCGGCCTGCGGCCTCCGCTTCTGCCTTGGTGTCGTGCGCGCTGCTCGCCCTCTGGTTGCCCGCTGGGCGATTCTTCCACTGCCCGTCCTCGTGGTAGGTCTCAATGTCGCCCTTAGCCATGTCGTGGCCTCCCTGGTCGCATGGTCGGTCACGAATATCTGCCCGCGCTGCGTCATCCCTCAAACGTCCTCGCGAACCAGCAGCGGAGGAGATGGTCGGGAGGAGGCGCGAAATCAGGGTGGATGCGATACGTCGCTGGTATTGAGAGCAGCGAGGCAGCAAGGGGCATCGCAAGCATCAAAGTCGTTCCCGGACAGCACGAACCTCCCCAGCACTGGCTGCTCCATGCGGGTTGATGCGGTCCGGCAATCGTGGGCAGGAGGCCTGCCGGCTCACCCCTCCAGCCCGGCCCGTACGGCCGCCAGCAGGAACGGCTGGCGACAGCTCGCCGAGGGTGTGGGCAGGGGTCGGGGTTTGGCCAGCTCGGGAGCCCGAAGGCGACGTCGCGTCGGTCAACTCCTCAGGAACGCGAGCAAATCTTTGTTGACCTGGTCTTGGAGCGTTGACGTGATGCCGTGCGGTGCGCCTGGGTAGTAGATGTCCTTGGCGTTCGCGATGAGCTGGGCGGTCTTCCTCGCCGAGTCCTTGACCGGGACGATCTGGTCGTCCTCGCCATGCAGCACCAGGGTGGGGATGTCGAACTTGGCAAGGTCGTCGCGGAAGTCCGTCTCGGAGAAGGCCTTGATGCTCTCGTACGCGTTCAACAGGCCGGCCTGCATGCTCCATAGCCAGAACTGGTCGAGGATTCCCTTCGAGACCTTCGCCCCCTGCCGGTTGGCGCCGTAGAACATCTGCGCCAGGTCCTGGTAGAACTGCGACCGGTCCTTCATCAGGTTGGAGCGCATCTGATCGAAGACGGCGATGGGCAGGCCCTCGGGGTTGTCCGGCGTCTGCACCATGATCGGCGGCACGGCGGAGATGAGGACGGCTTTGGCGACCCGTCCCGTCCCGTGGCGGCCGATGTAGCGCGCGACCTCACCACCGCCGGTCGAGTGTCCGATCAGCGTGGCGTCGGTGAGGTCGAGCGCGTCGATGAGCGCCGCGAGGTCGTCGGCGTAGCCGTTCATGTCGTTGCCGCCGGAGGCCTGGCTCGACCGGCCGTGACCGCGGCGGTCGTGCGCGACGACCCGGAAACCGTTCTGCGCGAGGAAGAGCATCTGCCCGTCCCACGCGTCCGCGTTCAGCGGCCAGCCATGGGAGAAGGTGACAACCGGGCCTGCACCCCAGTCCTTGTAGTAGATCTCGGTGCCGTCCTTAGCGGTGATGTAGCTCATGCCGCTGTCCTTCCGATTCATCATGGTCGGCATGCCGGCCGGACGCCGGGGCCGTAGGACCGCGAATGTTGCGAGAGAGGGTGCAGCAGCTCGCGCCCGGGATGTCGGGTTTACCCGATGTTAGACGGCAGTGGGTGAACCGCGGGCCCGGATCGGGCGAACGCGGCGAGGACTCCACGAGCCACGTCACCCGTTGCTCTGTCTCCGGATGTGGCAACTGTCCGCGGACGTGGTGGTCGCGGCAAGATCGATGCTTGCCCGCACCGTTTGTGTTTCCGGCTCGGACGTCAGGTGCAGCGCGAGGCCCTGCGGACCAAGAACAGTCGCGCGGCGATCTGGCGGCGCCGCAGCCTCCACCCGCTGGAGCTCCCTTACCGTCAGCACTCTGCCGAGAAGTGCGGCGCCGCAGCGCGGCAGGAGCGGGAGGGTGTCGGGGTGTCGGCCGAGCCGGGACCGTGGCAGCGCCCGTGCCCGGGCCAGAGACCGGCGCGGTCGGCACCGTGCGCGTCGCCCCTTACGGTATAGACAACCGCACCCGCCGAGCAGATTCAGGGTGATCCCAGTCGCCTCGGCGGCCGGCCAGCTCGTAGGCATTGACCTGAAGTTCCTGTGGCGGCCGGCAGGGCCCTCAGCTGATGCGCAGGCTCGCGATCAGGCCGTCGCGGAGGTGGAAGGTCATCGGGCCGGTCCCGTTGAAGCCGTTGCCCGAGACCTTGAGGGTGGCGACGTAGCTGTCGGGGTCCGTGCCGGGCTCGATTCCGACGAGCTCGAAGTGCGACTGCACCCCGATGTTGTCGGTGCGGTCCCAGGAGCGCACACCGTCGCGGCCGTGGAACTCACGACCCCAGTCGTTGAGGTACGCGTCGTCGGTGAACGCCGCGACGAAGGCATCCGAGTCGGCGCGGTTGGTCGCGTCGATGAACGTCTGGATCGGGGCGGGGATGCCGGGGCTGGTCATGAGCGCATCTTTTCGAGGGTCGTGCGGCGCGGACGGGTGCACCACAGGCGGGATGACGGGCGGCGGCGAGGCGTTCCGTCCTGACCGGGTTGCCGACGGTGGTGGGCTTGTCGGGCGGGCACGTAGCCGAGCCTGCCTCCGCTGTGACAACTCGTGCTGAGCGTAGATCATTCATCCGTGCGGAGCAGGCGGAACGAGCCGCAGCGTCGGTCAGCTCCGGCCGCCGGCCGGCGGAGAAAGATGACGATCACCGACAGGCAGGCGGCCGCCTGGATGGTGAGGAGGACGGCGCTGATGGCCAGCAGGGTGATCCCGGCCACCTGCGGGGAGCGTGAAGGTTAGTTTCGTGTCAATGAGCATCAATGGCAAGAATATCCAGACGGGTGTGGACCGGGTCGTGAGCAACCGCTAGCTTCCTCGACCATGTGGAAGATTGTCGATATCTCACACGAACGTCTTTTACGCGGCCCGGTCGCCGCGTTGACCGCCGCCGCGTTCGCCGTCGTTCTGGTCGGGTCCGCGCCGGGCGCGGCGTACGCGTACGCCGACTCCGCCACCGGCACGATCAACACCTCCGGTACGGCGCTCAGCGTCCGGTCGGGCCCGGGGACCGGCTACGCGGCGTGGCGAACGGTGTCCGACGGGTCGACGGTCACGCTGCTGTGCCAGACCACCGGCCAGTCGGTGACCGGCACCTACGGCACGACGACGCTGTGGGACCTGCTGTCCAACGGCGGCATGGTCTCCGACGCCTACGTGCACACCGGCTCGGACGGCCAGGTCGTCAACAGCTGCGCCTACGTCGGCGACGAGCCGTCGTCGAAGACGAACCCGCGATCCGCCAATGGGGCGATCGACTGGGCCTTCCAGCGGTACCGCTCCACCGCCTACGAGAACCTGTGCCTGGCCTTCGTCGCCCAGGCGTACGGGTGGGGCGGCTCGGGCTGGAACACCGCGGAGATCGGCGGTGACTGGGAGAGCAGCAACGGCTACCTGAAGACCTCCGGCATCCCGCCGCGGGGCGCGCTGGTCTGGTACCACAACTCGGTGGGCACCGGGCACGTGGCGATCAGCCTGGGTGAGGGCAAGTATATACATTTCCGATTCCACGAGACCGTAATAGAACTCGCATGCCGTCTTCTTCT
>NZ_JBSSLX010000198.1:0-10739 GCF_053890995.1 Micromonospora sp. I033
ACGGTGGGTGAGGAGAGCGCGGTCGGGAGGTGAGCCGGGATGCCCGCACCCACCCACGGCGCGGTGGTGGTCGGCGTGGGCGGCTCGGCGGAGGACCTCGAGGTGGTCCGGACGGCCGCCGGGGAGGCCGCCGCGCACGACCGGCCGCTGCACCTGCTGCACGCCTTCAACTGGGCGGCGGCCATGGAGTCGTTCTCGGTGAGCGGCCCGCGCACCGCCGCCGAGGAGCTGCTGGAGCAGGCCGGGCGGACGGCCGCCGAGGTGGCGCCGGCGATACCCGTCACCGACGAGATCGCTGAGGGCTCACCGGTCGAGGCGCTGGTCCGGGCCTCCGACTCGGCCTTCCTGGTGGCGGTCGGTGACGGCGGCATGGCCGGGTGCGTGGCCTGCGTACCGGCCGACTCGCCGGCCGTGCAGCTCGCCGCCCGGGCCGGCTCCCCGGTGCTGGTCGCCCGGACCGAACCGCCCCCGCAGGGGCCGGTGCTGGTCGGCTTCGACGGGTCGGAGAGCTCGCGCGCCACCCTGGGATACGCCTTCGACTGCGCCGAACACCGGTCCACCCGGCTGCTCGTCATCCGGGTGGTGGAGCCCAACCACGGTCCCGACGGGGACGACGGCCTGCTCGAAGAGGCCGTCGCCCGCTACGGGGCACGGCATCCCGGTGTCGCCGTCGAGTGTCACACCGTCCGCGGCGAACCCGGCGCCGTCCTGGTGGAACAGTCCCGCTCGGCGCAGGTGGCGCTGGTCGGGGCGCGCGGCGACGAGCCGCTGCGGGGCATGCTGGGCGCGGTGAGCCAGACGCTGCTCTACCACTCGCCGGCCCCGGTGATCGTCGTCCGTGGACTCGACCCGGACGAGGAGGAGGGGTCATGACACCCGCCCGGCCCGGGACCTACGGCCCTGCCCGACCGGCCGGCCGGCGGACGAGGCTGGACGTGCCGGGGGCGGCGGATCCGCTCCCGGGTGGCAAGAGACCCCGAGCCGCGAGAGGCTAACGCAGCATGGACACCGCTCTGGACCTGCACAGCCCACTGACCGAGGACGAGCTGCGCCGGCTCGACGCCTACTGGCGGGCGGCGAACTATCTCACCGTCGGGCAGATCTACCTGCTCGACAACCCGCTGCTCCGCGAGCCGCTCAAGCCCGAGCACATCAAGCCGCGGCTGCTGGGGCACTGGGGCACCAGCCCCGGCCTCAACCTCCTCTACGCGCACCTCAACCGGGTCATCGTCGACCGGGACCTGTCCGCCATCTTCGTCACCGGCCCCGGCCACGGCGGCCCCGCCCTGGTGGCGAACACCTGGCTGGAGGGCACCTACAGCGAGCTCTACCACCACATCCCCCGCGACGAGACCGGCATGCAGCGGCTGTTCCGCCAGTTCTCCTTCCCCGGCGGCATCCCGAGCCATGTGGCGCCGGAGGTGCCGGGCTCGATCCACGAGGGCGGCGAGCTGGGGTACGCGCTGAGCCACGCGTACGGCGCCGCGTTCGACAATCCGGACCTGCTGGTCGCCTGTGTGGTGGGTGACGGCGAGGCGGAGACCGGGCCGCTGGCCGGGAGCTGGCTGTCCAACGTCTTCCTCAACCCGGCCCGGGACGGGGCGGTGCTGCCCATCCTGCACCTCAACGGCTACAAGATCGCCAACCCGACGGTGTTCGACCGGATTCCCGCCGAGGACCTGCTCGAACTCATGCGCGGCAACGGCTACCAGCCGTACGTCGTGGCGGGCGACGATCCGGCCCGGGTGCACCACGCGCTCGCCGCGACGCTGGACCGGGCGGTCGACGAGATCGCCGAGATCCAGCGCCGGGCGCGCTCCGGCGGCGCGGTCGAGCGCCCCCGCTGGCCGATGATCATCCTCCGTACGCCGAAGGGCTGGACCGGGCCGACGGACGTCGACGGCAAGCAGGTCGAGGGCACCTTCCGCGCCCACCAGGTGCCGATCGACGAGGTCCGCGACAACCCGGCGCACCTGGCCGAGCTGGAGCGCTGGCTGCGCAGCTACCGGCCGGAGGAACTGTTCGACGCCACGGGCGGCCCGGTCGCCGACCTGGCCGACCTGCCGCCCCGGGGCGACCGGCGGATGAGCGCCAACCCGGTGGCCAACGGCGGGCGGCTGCTGCGCGACCTGGAACTGCCGGACTTCCGCGACTACGCCGTCGACGTCAAGGAGCCGGGCACCCCGATGGCCGGCGCCACCGGCGCGCTGGGCCCGTGGATCCGGGACGTGATCACCCGCAACCCGGAGACCTTCCGCCTGTTCGGCCCCGACGAGGTCGCCTCCAACCGGCTCAGCGCCGCCTTCGAGGTCACCGACCGGGCGTTCGTCGGCAGCCGGCTCCCGGGCGACGACCACCTCTCCCCCGACGGCCGGGTGATGGAGGTGCTCTCCGAGCACCTCTGCCAGGGCTGGCTGGAGGCCTACCTGCTGACCGGCCGGCACGGCATCTTCACCAGCTACGAGGCGTTCATCCACATCGTCGACTCGATGGTCAACCAGCACGCCAAGTGGCTCAAGGTGACCCGGCAGATCCCCTGGCGGGAGCCGGTGGCCTCGCTGAACTACCTGCTCTCCAGCCATGTCTGGCGGCAGGACCACAACGGCTTCTCCCACCAGGACCCGGGCTTCATCGACCACGTGGTCAACAAGAAGGCCGAGGTGGTCCGGGTCTACCTGCCGCCGGACGGCAACACCCTGCTCTCCACCATGGACCACTGCCTGCGCAGCCGGCACTACATCAACGTGGTGGTGGCCGGCAAGCAGCCGGCGCCCAACTGGCTGACCATGGACGAGGCCATCCAGCACACCCGCCGCGGCCTGGGCATCTGGGACTGGGCCAGCACCGACGACGGCAGCGAGCCGGACGTGGTGCTCGCCTGCGCCGGCGACGTGCCGACCCTGGAGGCGCTGGCCGCGGCCGACCTGCTCCGCCGGCACCTGCCCGACCTGAAGGTGCGGCTGGTCAACGTGGTCGACCTCATGCGCCTGCAGCCGCCCTCGGAGCACCCGCACGGCCTGCCGGACAGCGAGTTCGACACCATCTTCACCCGCGACAAGCCCGTCATCTTCGCCTACCACGGCTACCCGTGGCTGATCCACCGGCTCACCTACCGGCGGACCAACCACGACAACCTGCACGTCCGCGGCTACAAGGAGGAGGGCACCACCACCACGCCGTTCGACATGGTGATGCTCAACGACCTGGACCGCTTCCACCTGGTCATCGACGTCATCGACCGGCTGCCCGGGCTGCGCTCGCGCGCCGCCCACCTCCGCCAGGAGATGGTGGACCTCCGGCAGTCCTGCCGCGACTACACCCGCCAGCACGGCGAGGACGACCCCCGGGTCGCCGAGTGGCGCTGGATCCGGGAGACCGACCCGGGCCTGCGGAGCGGGGCATGAGCGGCGACGAGATCCTGGTCGGCTACGACGGCTCCGCCGACGCGTCGGTGGCCCTGAACTGGGCCCTGGACGAGGCGGGCCGATCGGGCCGGCCGGTCCGGCTGGCGTACGTCTTCGAATGGTTGACGGTGGCCGGCTGGCTCGGCCCCGGGGTCGCCCCCGGCGTCTGGCCCGACGAGACCGCCCGGCGGCAGGTCGAGGAGCTGGTCCGCAGGGCCGCGGCGGACGCCGCCGCCGAACGGCCCGGGCTCACCGTGCGGGGCGAGGTCTTCGACGGCCCGCCCGCGCTGGTCCTCCAGGAACGCTCCGCCGAGGCGGGGATGCTGGTGCTGGGCAGCCGGGGCCATGGCGGCTTCGGCGGGCTGCTCGCCGGCTCGACCGCCGTCTCCGTCAGCGCCCACGCGCACTGCCCGGTGATCGTGGTCCGGGACGGCCAGCAGGCGACGTCCGGGCCCGTGGTGGTCGGCGTGGACGGCTCGCCGTCCTCCGTGCAGGCGCTCGGCTTCGCGGTGGAGCGGGCCGCGCAGCGGGACGTGCCGGTGCGGGCGCTGCGGGTCTGGGAACCGCCCGGCGAGCGGTGGGCGCCCTCGGGCTTCGACCCGGAGGAGGCCAACGCCGCCGAGCGGGCGGCCGCCGAGGCGGACCTGGCGCCCTGGCGGAAGTCCTTCCCCGGCGTGCCGGTCGAGGTGGTGGCGAGCCCGGGCAACCCGGCGGCGCTGCTGGTCGAGGCGAGTCGGGAGGCGCAGCTCGTGGTCGTCGGCAGCCGGGGCCGGGGCGGGCTGCGCGGGATGCTGCTCGGCTCGGTCAGCCAGCAGCTCATCCAGCACTCCGCGTGCCCGGTCGCGGTGGTCCGCGAACGCTGAGCCGGCGCGTCCGGGTCGAAGGACCCGGACGGCGGGTCGTGCGACACATGCGGCCGCCCCGGACATGGCCCAGGATGGAACGGCAACCCGACCCGGCACGAGGCAAAAGCGAACCGACAGGAAGGTCATGACGATGAGCGACGAGACGGCGGCTCCCTATCGCCCGCTGGCCACCGCGCTCGCGGAGGCCGCCGGGATGGCCGGCCACGCCCCCTCGGTGCACAACACCCAGCCGTGGCACTGGACGGTGCTGCCCGACGCGATGGAGTTGCGCGTGGTCCGGGAGCGTCACCTCAGCGTTCTGGACCCGGAGGGCCGGCTGCTGGTGCTGAGCTGCGGCGTCGCGCTGCACCACGCCCGGGTGGCGCTGGCCGCCGAGGGCTGGACGCCGGTCGTGGAGCGCATGCCGGACCCCGGCCAACCCGATCTGGTCGCCCGGCTCACCGGGCTGAAGCCCACCGGCGCGGACCCGGACGCCATGCGCACGGTCCAGTGCATCCAGGTCCGCCACACCGACCGCCGGCCGGTCAGCGACGAGCCGATCCCGACCGCCGTGCTGGGCGAGATCGACCGGGCCGCGACCCGGGAGGGTGTCAACCTGCAGGTGCTGGACGACAGCCAGAAGCTCGAACTGGCCGCCGCCGCCCAGCACGCGGCGGAGGTCGAGAAGGGCAGCCCGGACCTGCAGGAGGAGCTGGCGTACTGGACCAGCCGGGCCGCCGCCGGCACCGGGGTGCCGCCGGAGGTGCGGCCGGAGCAGGCCCCCCGGACCACCGTCCCGGCCCGCGACTTCGGCCCCGGCACCCTGCCCGTGGGCGAGGGGCACGACCGGGCCGCCGTCTACGGGATCCTCTGGGGCGCCGACGACGAGTCGGACAGCTGGCTGCGCGCGGGTGAGGGGCTCTCCGCCGCCTGGCTCACCGCCACCCGGCACGGCGTGTCCCTGGTGCCGCTCTCCGGCGTGGTGGAGGTCGAGGGCACCCGCCAGACGCTCCGGCAGATGCTGGCCGGCCTGGGCTTCCCGTACATCTCGATGCGCCTCGGCCTCGCCGATCCCACGCAGGCCGGCCCCCCGCACACGCCGCGGCTGGAGACCGCGCAGACCGTCGACACCTCGGCGGTGCGCGGCAAACTGCTGTAGCGGGCCTCCTGGGGAGGGCTCACCGGGCGATAGCATCGCGCGGTGACCAGCGCACCGAATCCCCGGAACGAGCACGTCACCCCGTCACTCGGGCTGACCCCGCTGTCCCGGGTGCGGCTCGACGAGCTGCTCCAGGAGATGCTGGACCGGGTCGGCGAGGTGGTCACCAACCGGGAGCGGCTCCGCGCCCTGCTCGACGCGGTGGTCGGCATCGGCTCCGACCTCGACCTGCGCAGCACCCTCCAGCGGATCGTGGCGTCGGCCTGCGAGCTGGCCGGCGCCCGCTACGGCGCGCTCGGCGTCATCGGCCCCGACCGGCTGCTGCACGACTTCATCGTCCACGGCATCAGCGACGAGCTGCACGCCGAGATCGGTGAGCTGCCGCACGGACGGGGCGTGCTGGGCCTGCTGATCGACGACCCCCGGCCGCTGCGCATGCCGGACATCACCCGGCATCCCCGCTCCTACGGCTTCCCGCCGCACCACCCGCCGATGCACAGCTTCCTCGGCGTCCCGGTGCGGATCCGCGACCACGTCTTCGGCAACCTCTACCTGGCCGAGAAGCAGGGCGCCGCGGAGTTCACCGAGGACGACGAGGAGATCGTGGTCGCGCTCGCCGCGGCGGCCGGCGTGGCGATCGAGAACGCCCGCCTCTACAACCTGGCGCACCGGCGGGAACGCTGGCTGGCCGCGACCGCCGAGATCACCTCGGTGCTGCTCGGCGAGGTACGCCGCACCGACGCGCTGACCCTGGTCGCCCGGCGGGCCCGGGAGGTCGCCGGGGCCGAACTGGCCCTGGTGCTGCTCTACGACGAGGACGAGCGCCAGTTCACCGTCGAGGTGGTCGAGGGGGCCGACGCCGGCGCCCCCAAGCTGGTCGGCGCGGTGCTGCCGGCCGACGAGACCACCTTCCTCGGCTCGGTCACCGAGCGCCGCCACGAGCTGCTGGAGAACCTGGCCGAGGCGGCGCCGTGGTCACACCCGGTCGTCGCCGGGCCCGCGGTGGTCTCCCCCCTCGCCGCCGCGGACACCCTGCACGGCGTGCTGGTCATCGCGCACGGCCCCGACCACGGTCCCGCCGCCGAGGACGACGTGGCCCTGCTGGGCAGCTTCGCCGGCCAGGCCGCGCTGGCCATGGAGCGGGCCCGGGGCCAGGAGGAACGGGAGCTGCTGGTGGTCCTGGAGGACCGCGAGCGGATCGCCCGCGACCTGCACGACGTGGTCATCCAGCGACTCTTCGCCACCGGCCTGCAGTTGCAGAGCGGCGCCATGAACGCCCGTCCCGAGGTGGCCCGGCGGATCAACCAGGCGGTCGACGACCTGGACGCCACCATCCGCGACATCCGCCGCACCATCTTCGAGCTGCGCACCCCGATGAGCGCGGCGCTGCGCACCGAGATCCGCGAGGCGGTCGAGGTGGCCGCCGAGTCGCTGGGCTACCGGCCCGACCTGGAGCTGGTCGGGCCGATCGACAGCGCCGTCCCGGACCAGCTCCGCCCCGAACTCACCGCCGTGCTCCGGGAGGCGCTCTCCAACGCGGTACGCCACGCGCGGGCCGACCGGGTGTCGGTGCGGGTGCGGGTCGACGCCGGCTGGGTGCACGTCACGGTCACCGACGACGGGATCGGCTGCGAACCGGAGGTGGCCCGCAGCGGCCTGGTGAACCTCCGCGAGCGGGCCGCGCGGCTGGGCGGCGAGTTCCAGCTCGGCCGGGTCACCCCGCACGGCACCGAGGTGCGTTGGAGCGTCCCGCTGCGCGACTGAGCGTGCGCCCGCCCGCGCCTCAGCGGGTCTTGCCGAGCAGCCGGGTGGCCAGCACCGCCGCCTGCGTACGCCGCTCCAGGCCGAGCTTGGCCAGCACGCTGGACACGTAGTTCTTCACCGTCTTCTCGGCGAGGAACATCCGGCCGGCGATCTCCCGGTTGGTGAGCCCCTCGGCCACGTACTCCAGGATCCGCCGCTCCTGCTCGGTGAGGGACTTCAGCTCGCGCGGCTGCTCGACGCCGCTGCGGATCCGCTCCAGCACCCGCGTGGTGATCGCCGGGTCGAGCAGGGACTGCCCGGCCGCCACCCGCCGGACCGCGTCCACCAGGTCGGTGCCGCGGATCTGCTTCAGCACGTAGCCGGCGGCACCGGCCATGATCGCCGCGAAGAGCGCCTCGTCGTCCTCGTACGAGGTCAGGATCAGCCCCTTGATCGACGAGTCCACGGCGCGGATGTCGCGGCAGACGTCGATGCCGTTGCCGTCGGGCAGCCGGGCGTCGAGGATCGCCACGTCGGGGCGGAGCGCCGGGATGCGGCGGGACGCCTCCTGGGCCGAGCCGGACTCGCCGACCACCTCGATGTCGCCGCTGCTCTGCAGCAGGTCGGCAAGGCCACGACGGACGACCTCGTGGTCGTCGAGCAGGAACACCCGGATCATCCGTCCTTTCTACCCTCCCGCCCCGGCGACCCGCACGGGCCGAAGGTCCCGATCGTCGGGTGCCGCGGCGGGCAGACGGACCCACCCGGGTGGGGACCTCCGGCCCTGCTCACCACCCTGCCCGTGACGGACCGTGGGAATGGACCGACCGGCAGGGCGACCCCGCCCGTACGGAGGGAGCAGCACCATGACCACGGGCTACACCGTCGAACAGCTACGCGGGGCGGCCGCCGACGCGGTGCGCGCGCCGTCGCTGCACAACACCCAGCCGTGGCGGTTCCGGCTCGTCGACGGCGCGATCGAACTCGCCGTCGACCCCCCGCGCCGGCTGCCGGTCAGCGACCCGAGCGGCTGGGGCGCGCGGATCGCCTGCGGGGCGGCCCTGTTCAACCTGCGGCTGGCGCTCGCCGTGGCGGGCACCCCGGCCACCGTCCGGCTCCGCCCGTACCCCGGCGACCCGAACGTGGTGGCCCGGCTGTCCCCCGACGTGCCGCGCCGCGCCACCCCGACCGAGCGGAGCCTCCACGGCGCCATCGCCCGCCGGTTCAGCAACCGGGCGCCGTTCTGGCCCGACCCCGTCCCCGCCGACGCGCGCTGGCGCCTCGGCGAGGCGGCCCGGGCCGAGCAGTGCTGGCTGGAGCTGGTCATCGGCACCAGCGCGGTCAACGCCTTCGCCGAGATCGCCCGCAGCGCCCACCGGGTGCTGGAGCGCGACCCCGCGTACGTCACCGAGCGGACCGAGTGGACACGCTCCGAGCCGTCCCCGGACGGCGTGCCGGCCGCCGCGGGCGGGCCGCAGAGCGAACCGCAGGACCTGCTGCCGCAGCGCGGCTTCGGCGGCCGCGACCGCGCCCCCGGGCGGGACTTCGAACCCGAACCGCTGGTCGCCGTGCTCGGCTCGGCCGGCAACACCGCCGCCGACCAGATCATCGCCGGGCAGGCCCTGCAACGGGTGCTGCTCACCGCCACCGACGCCGGGCTGGCCGTGTCGATGCTCTCCCAGCCGATCGAGGTGCCGGGAGCGCGGGAGGCGCTGCGGCTGTCCCTGGGCCGGTTCGGCACGCCGCAGATGGTGATGCGGATCGGGTTCGGCCAGCCCGGCCGCCCCACCCCACGCCGCCCGGTCGACGACGTGCTCGACCTGCCGGTGGTGCCGGCCTGACCGACCGCCGGTCAGGCCGGCCGGTGGTCAGGCCGGTAGGGCGGCCAGGAGGGCCGCCTCGCGCTCCGGGGCCAGACCGACGGGCGCCCGCGCCGGACGCCCCGCCCGGGCCGGCACCCGGCCGACCTCGCGCAGCCAGCGCCAGGTGTCCGCGACCGTCTCGGCCGCCGGCCGGCAGACCAGGCCCGCCGCGTGCGCCCGCTCGACGTTCCGCTCCTCCAACCAGCGGTACTCGTGCCCGAGCGGAACCCAGATCGGCAGGTCGTTCCACGGCTCCACACCCGCCGCCAGGAGCGCGTCCGGCTCCGTCCAGCGCAGCGTCGCGTCCGAGCCGGTCACCGCCACGGCCGCGTCGAGCAGCTCGCCCATCGTCGTGTGCCCGGTCCGACTGACCACGTTGTACGCCCCACCGACGCCCTCGATCCCCCGGTCCAGCAGCCAGATCGCCAGGTCCCGCGCGTCGACGTACTGCACCGGCAGGTCGCGCGGGCCGGGGGCCAGCACCTCGCCACCCCGGGCGATCCGGTGCAGCCACCAGGGCAGCCGCCCGATGTCCTCGCCCGGCCCGAGGATCAGCCCGGCCCGCACGAGCAGCGCCCGGTCGCCGAACACCGCCACCGCGGCCCGCTCCCCGCCCGCCTTGTTCTGCGGGTAGTCCCCGTCGCCCGCGTCCGCCCCGGCCGCGACGACCGGCGCGTCCTCGTCCGTACCCAGCCCGACGGGCGGCGCGTAGACCGAGCCACTGGAGACGTAGACGTAGTGCGGCACCCTCCCGTGCAGGGCGCGCGCCGTGTCCCGGACCACCCGGGGCGCCCCGTCCCAGGTGTCCACCACGAGGTCCCACTCGCCCCCGGCCAGCGCCGCCAGCCCGTCCGGCGCCGTGCGGTCACCCCGCAACCGGTGTACGCCCTCGGGCACGCTGCCGTGCAGCCCTCGGTTGAACACCGTCACGGACCAGCCGCGGCGTACCGCCTCGTTCACCACGGCCCCACCGACGAATCCCGTACCACCCAGCATCAGCAGCCTCATGCGTCCACCCTGCCGCCCGCCGCCGGTTGAGATGAGCGATGTTCACGGTGAGCGGATCTGCCGAGGGCAGAACCCGCACCCTGGTCCACCCGCCCCCGCCCGCGCCCAGTTGGGGTCGATCATGAGGTTAGCGCGCTGGAATGCGCTTTCCAGTGGCGCTAACTTCATGATCGACGCTGGCGAGGGCGGTTCGGGTGGGGGCGGCCAGGCCTTCGCCGACCTGGAGTCGATACCGCCGCAACCTACCGACGCCGCCGACCGAGCGCCGACCCGCCGGCCGGCGGGCCCAGCAAGGCGGCCGCGCCTTGCTGGGCCTGCGGTGTAATCCGGTTCCCTTGGCCTGGGGACGCTGAGTGGAACACCATGTGTGTCTCCGGGGCCGGGATAAACCCATGGTGTTCCACCGACGGTTCGGCCTGGGACGGGTTGTCCGGTTCCCATCGGGCGTGGTGCGCCTGAGTGGAACACCATGTGTGTCTCCAGGGCCGGGATACACCCATGGTGTTCCACCGACGGTTCGCCGTGGGCGGGTTGTCCGGTTCCCATCGGGCTTGGTGCGCTGAGCGGAACGTCATGTGTGTCTTCGAGGCCCGGTGACCTACATGGTGTTCCGCCGACGGGTGTCGGCGTGGGCGGAGTGTCCGGTTCCGGGGTGGTCGGCGGCACCGTGGTGGCGGAATGGTGGGTGGGCGTCAACTGCGACGGGGTGATCCGTACG
>NZ_JBSSLX010000199.1:0-10712 GCF_053890995.1 Micromonospora sp. I033
GGGCGGCCACCCCCACGAGGTCGCCCAGCGCCAGCGCGGTCAGGACCAGCGCCCAGCCGGCGGCGGACGGCTCGGCGGCCGCCACGGCCAGGGGCAGCACGGGCTGGGCGCACAGCAACGCCGCGAACCAGGGCACGGTCAGCCGGCTCAGCCGCGCGTACCCGGCCGCGACCGCCGCGCCGATCGCCCCGACCAGCGCGGCGTACCGGCTGCCCGGCCAGCCGGCCACCCCGAACAGGTCCACCGACCAGGCGGCGTACCCGTCGAGGAGCACCAGGAGCAGGCCCACCGCGGCGAACGTCTCGGCGGTCCCCCGCAGCCCTCGCGCCCGGGCCAGCAGCGGCGCGGCGAGCGCGAGAGCGGTGAAGCCGAGCAGGATCAGCGCCCGCCCGCCGACCCCGAACGCGGCCCAGGCGACCGCGGTGAAGACCACCGCGGCGGTGCCGAGCAGCAGCCCACCGAGGACGAAGAGCAGGCCCTGCACGGCACGGGTGGAGGTCTCCGCCCCGCCGGGGCGTACCGCGGCGGGGGCCGGCTGCGGGCGCAGCGGCGGCGCGGGCGCGACCGGGCGCGGCGCCGGGATCTCCAGGCGGATCCGGGCGGCCAGCTCGGCCCGCCGCTGCAGGGCCGTGGACAGGTGGCCGGCCAACTCCTGGTACGCGACCCGGGCCGCCTCGACCCGCGGGGCCAGCCCGGCGATCTCCCGGTCCAGCCGGACCACCTCGGCGGCCGGCGGGTACGGCGGACGGCCGCAACCGGAACAGCCGGAGGCGAGGTCGGCGGGAGCGCCGCAGCCGGGGCAGGGGTAGCCGGTGTTCTCCACCCCGCCAGCATCGTGACCCGCGGGGCGGGCGGACAGAGTAGGCGTACCTAGGGACGGGTGTGGTCGTGCACCCAGGCCGCGTAGTCGGGGTTGCCGCTCTCCACCCGGGTGACCAGGATCTCCGGCACCTCGTAGGGGTGGCTGGCGCGGACCTGGTCGACAAGCGCCTCGACCCGGTCCGGTGCGGTCTTGAACTGGACCGACCACTCGGCCGTGGTCTGGATCGCCGACTGCCACCAGTAGGTGCTGTCCACCTGCCCGCCGACCTGGGCGCACGCCGCCAGCCGGCCGGCGACGGCCGCGGCCGCCAGCACGTCCGCGACCGCGCGGGCGTCCACCACCGTCGTCACCACGCAGATCTGCTCCACCAGCGCACCCTACGCGGCGCTCCGGCCGGACCGCTGCACGCGCACCGAACCGGTCTCAGTCGGCGGTCGTCCCGTCCCGGTTGGCGGCGATCCACTTGTCGATCCGGGCCCACCAGTCGAACAGCCAGTCGATGCGCTCCTGCCTGCCGACCGGCACCTCCTCGGGCGGGACCGACCAGAACCGCATCACGATCCGCTTGTCCATGGGCAGCTCGCGCCACACGTCGGCGACGGTGAGCATCTGGTCCAGCCCGGTGTGCGCCACGAAGACCACCCCGGCGTCCGGGGCGGCGTCGAGGGCGGCGAGCAGCCCGCCCGGCTGCGGGGCGAGCACGTGCCGCATCCGCTCGGCGCGCAGCGCCATCCGCTCCAGGCCGAGGGCGCGCAGCCGGGCGATGGCCCGCAGCCGGCGCTTCGGGGTGAAGTTGCCGCCCTCGGGGAAGATCACGAACGCGTCGTCGTCGTCCAGGCCGGTGGCCAGGTGGCCGATCTGCTGGATCGCCGACTCCCGCCCGTCCGGCCCCGGCGCGATGAAGCGGTTGGGCAGCCGGTTGAGCAGGACGTCGATCGCCGGGTCCCACTGGAGGGTCTCCTTGAGCACGATCCGGGGCTCCCGGTGGAACCAGTTGACCAGCGCGTGGATCAGGATGAAGGAGTCGCCCGGTCCGGCGTGCCGGCAGAGCACCAGCTCGGGGCGGCCGGGCAGTGCGGTGTCCGGGTCGGTGCCGACCACGTCGATGCGCAGCCGCAGCGTCCACCGGGCCTGCCAGAACAGCACCCGCAGGAAGCGGCCGGCGAGCAGGTAGTGGGCCCGTTGGAAGGCCGGTGACCGCTTGCGCGCGCCGAAGCCCGAGACCAGCCAGAGCACGAAGAGGGCGAGCAGCGCGGCCGCGTCCCAGACCAGGTAGACCGTGCCGATCCAGAGCAGCCGGAGCGGGCGCAGCCGTCCCGGCACCAGGGGCGACGCGGCGAGGGCCAGCAGCGCCCAGGCCGGCAGGGTGGTCACCACGGCGACGGCGAGCAGCACCACGCCGGGCGCGAGCAGCATCCGGCGTATCCACCGCGGCGGCAGCGGCATCAGCGCTCCAGCGCGGTGTCCAGGTAGCGGCGGGAGGCGGTGTACGCCCGGCTGATCCGCCGCCCCACCGCCGCCATGTCCCGGTACGCCCACGGGCTGTCGTCGCGCGGCTCCAGGCCGCCGGTCGGCAGCACGTGCACGGCCACTCCCTCCGGCAGCGCCGCCATCTCGCGGGCGAACCGGTGCCGGCGGGCGATCTCGAACGCCACCTGGGCGATCTCCCAGGGCCGGCGGGGCGGGCTCAGCTCGCGCTCGATCCGGCCCACCTGGAGTACGAAGATCTGCGTGGCACCGGCCGCGACGGCCTCGCCGACCGGGATCGAGTTGACCACCCCGCCGTCGATGTAGTGCAGGCCGTCGATCTGGGCCGGCGGCAGCAGCCCGGGCACCGAGGCGGAGGCGAGCACCGCCGGCACCACCGGTCCGCTGTGGAACCAGTGCTCGGCGGCGCGCTCGATGTTCGCGGCGCAGCAGCGGAACGGCACCTTCAGGTCGGCGAAGGTGGTCTCCGCACCCAGTTCGCTCTCCAGCAGCCGGCGCAGCGGCCGGGGCGAGTGCAGGTGGGTGCGCGCCGCGAAGCGGCGCAGTTGCCGGGCGACCGAATCGCCGTACACCTCGCTCGCCTCGGGCGAGGCCCAGAGCCGGACCAGCCGGTCGGTGACCGCCTCGCTCGGGTCGGCGGCGACCAGGGCGCCGTTGACCGCGCCGATCGAGGTGCCGAGCACCAGATCGGGCTTGATCCGGGCCCGGAACAGGGCGCGGAGCATGCCCACCTCGACCGCGCCGAGCACTCCCCCGCCGCCGAGCACGAACGCCACCGGACCGCCTGCCATGCCGTTCATCCTGGCACGCGCCACGCAACCCGCCCGCGGAGCCGGTCGGGGCCGGTCGCCCCCGGTTACCGGGGGCGACCGGCGTAGCGCGGGGCGCGACCGGGGAACGGACACCCGTTGACAGGCCGGACACATTCCCGCAACCTGATACCGCTCCCAAGCCCAGGCAGGTGCGATGTGAAGGCGACGCTGCACGCCGGCCGGCTGCTGGCCCGCAGATACCGGCTCATCGACCAGATCGGGGCCGGCGGCATGTCGGTGATCTGGCGGGCCCGCGACGAGGTGCTCGACCGGGTGGTGGCGGTGAAGGTGCTCGCCCCCTCGCTCGCCGCCGACGCCCGGTTCCGCGACATGGTGCGCGAGGAGGCCCGGTCCGCCGCCCAGCTCGTCCACCCCCACGTCACCGCCGTGCACGACTACGGCGAGACGGTGGCGCCGGACGGCTCGATCACCTCGTTCGTGGTGATGGAACTGCTCAACGGCGAGGAGCTGGAGCACCGGCTCACCGAGGGGCCGCTGCCCTGGCCGGCCGCGGTGGAGACGGGCGCGCAGGTGGCCGAGGCGGTGGCCGCCGCGCACCGGCTGGGCATCGTGCACCGCGACATCACCCCGGCGAACGTGATGATGACCCGGATCGGCGCCAAGGTGCTCGACTTCGGCATCGCCACCCGCGTGGGCGCGCCGGACGAGGACGAGGACGGCGGCACCTTCGGCACCCCGGCGTACGTGGCTCCGGAACGGCTGGACGGGGCGCCGGCCCAGCCGGCCACCGACGTCTACTCGCTGGGTGTGCTGCTGTTCGAGACGCTGACCGGGCAGCCGCCGTACCCGGCGGACACCTGGGAGCAGCTCAGCGCCGCGCTGGCCGAGGGCGGGGCGCCCAGCCTGGACGGCGTACCCGGGCTGCCCGCGCCGGTCGCGGAGATCTGCCTGCGCTGCCTGGCCCGCGATCCGCGGCGGCGGCCCACCGCGCACCAGGTGGCGGCGGTGCTGCGCGACCAGCTGCTGCCCGCCGACCCGCAGGCCGCCACCATGCTGGCCCCGACCGTGACCCTGCCGGCGCTCCCCACGCCGGAACCACCGCCGGCCGGGCCCGCGCCCGGTCCGGCCGGCGCGTCCCGGCGCTCCCGGGTGCTGCCGCTGGCGGCGGTCGGCGTGGTGGTGGTCGCCGGCGCCGCGTTGCTGGTGCCCACCCTGGTGCCGGACGAGAAGGTGCCGCCGCGGGTGTCGCCGACCGCCGGGCCCGTGGTGGTCCCGTCCACCGCGTCGCCGAGCCGCGGCACGCCGGCCACCACACCGCCGCCCGGCCCCACCCGCCAGGCGACGACCGGCGGAGCGCCGACCCCGGCGGCCGGCGGCGACCTGGTCGAGGCGGCGAACCGGGTGGAGGGGCTGATCGAGGCCGGGCTGGCGGCCGGTCAGATCCGCGGCGACGTCGGCGTGGACCTGCGCAACCTGCTGCGCAACGCCACCGCCGCGACCGGCGACGGCGCGCTGACCGCCGCCGTGGACCGGCTCCGCGGGAAGATCGCCGACCGGCAGCGCGAGGGCAGCATCAGCCCCGGGTACGCGCGCCGGCTCGACGCCGCCGCCGCGGACCTGGCGACGGGACGCACCTGACGGTCAGCGGGCGACGACCGGCGCGGCCTCGGGCCGTCCGGTGAGCCCGGCCCGGTCGGCCAGGAAGCTCCGGTACACCGACTCGTAACCGGCGGCCATCCGCTCGACCGAGAAGTGCTCCGCGACGTGCATGATGCAGTCGGCCGGATCGAGGCGGGACACGTCGCGCAGCGCGGCCGGCAGGTCCTCCGCGCGGTCGCGGACCAACCCGGTCACCCCGTCCCGCACCAGCTCGGGCACGGCGCCCCGGCGCAGCGCCACCACCGGCGTGCCGGTCGCCATCGCCTCCACCATCACCATGCCGAACGGCTCCGCCCACTGGATCGGCATGATCAGGCAGCGTGCGTCGTACAGCAGCCGCTGGGTGGCCTCCCGGTCGGCGTTGAGCACCACGGTGACGTCCTCGCCCAGCAGCGGCTCGACCACCTGCTCGAAGTAGCGCCGCTCGGCCGGCTCGTTGCACTTGCCGGCCAGGGTGAGCGGCAGGCCGGCCGCCCGGCAGGCGCGGATCGCCACGTCGGGGCCCTTGTCCGGGCTGAACCGGGCCAGCCAGAGCACCGGACCGCGGCCGGGGGCACGCTTGCGCGGCACCTCCCGCAGCGCCATCGCGTTGTGCACCGTGCCCACCCAGGGCAGGTCCGGGTTGGCCCGGCGCTGCGCGTGCGAGATCGCCACCAGGCCCACCCCCTCGTCGGTGTTGCTGAGCACGGTGCCGTACTCGCCCACCGGATTGCCGTGCACGGTGGCCACGGTGGGCACCCGGCGGCGGCCGGCGAGCAACGGCCCGATGGTGCTGTGGTCGTGCACCAGGTCGAAGTCGGCCGGGTCGACCAGCCGGTTGACGTGGGCCAGGTGGGCCAGCTCGGGCAGCGACTCGCCGAGCCGGTCGTACTGGAGGTCGGCGCAGGTGGACACGAAGTCCCCGGCGGTGCCGTTCTCCCGGCCGGCGCCGAACAGGGTCACCGCGTGCCCGCGGTCGACCAGGGCGTCGACCAGCCCGGCCACCAGGTGCTCCAGGCCGCCGTAGCCGGCCGGCGGCACCGACAGCCAGGGCGGCACCACCATGGCGATCCGCAGCGGCCCGGCCCGCGGACGGTCCGACGGCGGCTGGTTCACGAGTCCTCCCTGATGGTCCCCGGCGTACCCGATCGGCCGCGGTTTCCCGACGCGCCGGGCGGTAAACGGCAGGGTCAGCCGGCCACCACGATCCGGTCGTGCACCTCCCGTACGCCCGGCGTGGCCCAGGCCGCCCGTTCCGCCTCCTCCCGCTGCCACCACGAGCGGACCACCCCGTCGAGCACCACCGTGTCCCCCGCGACCCGCACCTCGATGCGTTCGGTGCCGGTCCGCCGGAACAGGACGCGTTGCAGGTCGCGGCGGTTCTGTTCGTCGCTGGGCGGGGTGGGCGGGTGCACCTCGACCAGGTTGGTCACCCCGCGTACGCCGCGCAGCCGGCGCAGCTCCCGCTCGGCGGTGCGGCGCTGGAAGCCGTACTCCACCTCGCCGCGGAGCATGACCCAGCCGTCGGCGACGGTCACGTCCAGTCGCTCGGCGGGGACGAAGCTGTCCCACTCCAGGGCCCGGCTGGCCGCGATCGCGATGTCGGCGTCGGTGCGCTCGTCGGTGGCCGGCAGCCGTACCTCCAGGTCGCTGGCGACGGCGCGGACCCCGCGGACCCGGTGCGCGCAGCGCTCGGCGGCCCACCGCCGGGCGTAGCTGTCCACCTGGCCGGTCAGCGTGACCACGCCGTCGGCGACGGTCACCCCGATCTCGGTCGGCCGGGTCTGCGCGTCCCAGTCCAGCTCGGCGAGCACGTCCCGCTGGATGTCCTGGTCGATACGGACGGCGGAGGTGGTCGTCATGCCCCGAGGGTGCCGCCGGACAGGGTGAGGAGGGCTCACCCCGACCGGGTGAGGACGGAAAAAGGGGCGGCGGGTGACGGAACCAACCCCCTTGGCTCCGTCACCCGCCGCCCGTGGAGGAGGCAGGTCTGGTGTTATGACGTCTCGGCGAGCGTCACGGTTGCCGTCTCGTTCGAACCGTTCCGCTTGAACTGGACCTCGACCCGGTCACCGACCTTGCCGGCCTGCACGGCGCCGACCAGGTCGTTGGAATCGTTGATCACCTTGTCGCCGAACTTGGTGATCACGTCGCCCCGCTGGAGCCCGGCCTTCTGGGCGGCGCTGCCCGCGACCACGTCGGAGACCAGTGCGCCGCCGTCCTCCGCGCCGGTCACGCTGACCCCGAGGGACGGGTGGCTGATCTTCTCGCCGCGCTGGAGCTTCTCGGCGACGTCCTTGGCCTTGTTGCTCGGGATGGCGAAGCCGACCCCGATGTTGCCGTTGCTGCCCTGCCCGGCGGTGGCGATGGCGGTGTTGATGCCGATCACCTCGCCGCGGGTGTTGACCAGCGCGCCGCCCGAGTTGCCCGGGTTGATCGGGGCGTCGGTCTGGAGCAGGCCGGAGATCGAGCTGGCGCCCTGCTGCGGGTTCTGCTGCTGACCGCCCTCGCCGGCCTGGATGGTGCGGTCGCGGGCGCTGAGGATGCCGGCGGTCACCGAGCCCTGCAGGCCGAGCGGGCTGCCCAGGGCGAGCACCTGGTCACCGACCTGCATGCCGTCGCTGTCGCCGAACTTCGCCGCCTTCAGGTCGCTCACCCCGTTGGCCTTGACCACGGCGAGGTCGGTCTTCGGGTCGGTCCCGACGATCTTCGCCTGGGCGCTCTTGCCGTCGGCGAAGACCACCTTCACCGTGTCGCCGCCGGCGGAGGCGACCACGTGGTTGTTGGTCAGCACGTACCCGTCGGCGCTGAGGATCACCCCGGACCCCTCACCGCTGCCCGTCATGATCGTGACGATGCTGTCCTGGACGGCGGCCGCGATCTTCGGCAGGTCGGCGCTGTTCAGCACGGGAGCGGCCGAGTAGGTGCGGGTCACGGTCCCGTCGCCGTCGAGGGCCAGGGCGAGGGCGCCGCCGGCCACGCCGGAGCCGAGCATCAGCGCCAGCGCGAGCGCACCCGCGCCGATGAACCTGCCGGCCCGGCTGGGCCGCGCCGGCTGCTGCGGGCCCCACGGCGGGACCGGCTGCCCGGCCTGGTGGACCTGGTGCGGCTGGTGCTGCGGGTACGGCTGGTGCCCCTGGTACGGCGGGACCGGCCCGCCGGCCTGCGCCGGGTAGCCGCCGGCCTGGTGCGCCCAGCCGCCCTGCTGCTGGCCCGCGTACCAGGGGTGCGGCTGCCCGGAGACCGGGTAGGGCGTGGTCGCCGGCGGCGCGTACGGGTTGGCGGGCGCGGCCGGTGTCTCGGCGGGCGCGGCGGTTCCGGCGGCCGGGGAGTCGGCCGGAACCGGCGCGGCGGCCGGGGTGACGGTGGGCTCCGACTGCCCGCTCCCGGCGTGGGGCAGCTCGGCGGTCGGGTGCGACGGCTCGGCGTCGGCGGGAGCCGGCGACCGCTGCGGATCGGTCTCGTGGTCGGTCATGACACCACCTTCTCCCCTGGCACTGCGACCAGCCTGGAACGCGCCTGAATGTTTTCTGAAAGTCACTCGCCGGGCTCGGGCGCCTCGGGCAGCAGCGGCAGTTTCACCCGGAAGGTGGCCCCGCCGCCCGGCGTCTCGGCCACCTCGACGGTGCCGTGGTGCGCGGCGACCAGCGCCGCGACGATGGCCAGCCCGAGCCCGGTGCTGGTCGGCCCGCCCGCCCGCCGGGTACGCGCCGCGTCCACCCGGTAGAACCGCTCGAAGACCCGCTCGGCCTGTTCCGGGGTGAGGCCGGGACCGGTGTCCGCCACCTCCACCACGGCCAGGTTTCCCGGCTCCGCGCGCAGCCGCAGGGTCACCGCGGCGTCGGTCGGGGTGTGGGTGAGCGCGTTGGTCATCAGGTTGCCGATCACCTGGCGCAGCCGGGCGTCGTCGCCGAGCACCACCAGCGGACCGGCCCCCGGCTCGATCTCCAGCGTGATGGCCCGGTCCGGCTCCACCGCCCGGGCCGCCTGGACCGCGTCCGAGGCGAGAACCGGCAGCTCGACCGGGGCCAGCGCGATCGGGCGCTCCCGGTCCATCCGGGCGAGCAGCAGCAGGTCCTCGACCAGGAGCCCCATCCGGGATGCCTCGTCCTCGATCCGGCGCAGCAGGCCGGCGGTCTGCTCCGGCTCCCGGGCCGCGCCCTGCCGGTAGAGCTCGGCGAAGCCCCGGATGGTGGTCAGCGGGGTACGCAGCTCGTGCGACGCGTCGGCGATGAACTGCCGCATCCGCTCCTCGGAGCGGCGGGCCCGCGCCTCGGACGCCTGGGCCGCCGCGGCGGCGTCCCGGGCGCTCACCTCGGCGCTGCGCGCCGCCGCCTCGGAGGCGGCCCGCGCGGTGAACGCCGTCTCGATCTGGGCGAGCATGGCGTTCAGCGCCCGGGAGAGCCGGCCCAGCTCGGAGGTCGGGCAGGCCCGGCCCTCCTCCGGGTCGGGTACCCGCCGGGTCAGGTCGCCGCCGGCGATGGCCGCCGCGGTCTGTTCGATCTCCACGAGGGGCTTGAGGCTGGTCCGTACGATCCCCGCCCCGACCGAGGCCAGGATGATCAGGACCGCCCCACCCACCAGCAGGTCGATCCAGATGAGCTGCCCGACGGACTGGTCGACGGCGGTGAGGTGCTGCCCGAAGGCGATGACCCGGCCGTCGGGAAGGTCGGTGTAGAGCATCCGCCACCGAGTCCGGCCGTCGAGCGAGCGGACCGTGAACGGCTCGCCCACCTGCTCCTGGTAGCCGGCGAAGTCGGCGGGGAACGGTGGCAGCTCCTCGTCCCGGAGCCCGGTGTAGCGGGTGGGTGCTTCCACCGGCTGGCCGGGCGCCGCCTGGGCGGCCACGTAGTCCGAGGGAATGTTGATCTTCACCGGATTGCCGCCGGCCTGGTCCAGCGACCGGGCCACGTTCATCGCGCCGCCCTGGAGCTGGTCGTCCACCTGACCGATCAGGTAGTCGCGGAGCAGGAACGCGGTCAGCCCGCTGATCACCAGCAGGGCCACCGCCACCAGGGCGAGCACCGAGGTGACCAGCTTCACCCGCAGCGGGACGCTGCGCAGCCAGCCCTTCGCGTCGTCGACGGCGCTCACGCCGCCGGCTTGCGCAGGACGTAGCCGACCCCGCGCAGGGTGTGGATCAGCCGGGGCTGGGTGTTGTCGACCTTGCGCCGCAGGTAGGAGATGTAGGACTCGACGATGTTGTCGTCGCCGCGGAAGTCGTAGTTCCAGACGTGGTCGAGGATCTGCGCCTTGGAGAGCACCCGGTTGGCGTTGAGCATCAGGTAGCGCAGCAGCTTGAACTCGGTGGGCGAGAGCTGCACCCGCTGGCCCGCCCGGTGCACCTCGTGGGTTTCCTCGTCCAGCTCCAGGTCGGCGAAGGTCAGCCGGGAGGGGGCGTGCTCGCCGGTGGCGGTGCGCCGCAGCACGGCCCGGATCCGGGCGGTCAGCTCCTCCAGGCTGAACGGCTTGGTGACGTAGTCGTCGCCGCCCAGGGTCAGCCCGCGGATCTTGTCGTCGGTGGCGTCCCGGGCGGTCAGGAAGACCACCGGGGTGCGCGTGCCGCCCTCGCGGAGCATCCGGATGACCTCGAAGCCGTCCAGGTCGGGCAGCATCACGTCGAGCACGACCAGGTCGGGCCGGTGGTCCTTGGCGGCGTTGAGCGCCGCGCTGCCGCTGGTCGCGGTGGCGACGTCGAAGCCGGCGAAGCGCAGGCTCGCGGAGAGCAGTTCGAGGATGTTGGGATCGTCCTCGACGACGAGCAGTCGTGCCTCGGTCTGGGTAGCCACCATGGCACCCATCATCCGCGCTCCGGCTGCGCCCGCGCTGGGTGGACCCTGGAAACAACCTGTGAGCCGCGGCCCGGCTAGCGGAGCAGCCGGCGCAACCCGTCCAGCGCCCCGTCGAGCAGGCGGACGGCCGTGCGGAGCTGGGTGTCGGTGAGCCGGCCGGCCCGCACCAGCGCGCCGACCTCGACGGTGAACGCGGCG
>NZ_JBSSLX010000200.1:0-10705 GCF_053890995.1 Micromonospora sp. I033
TGGCGCTGCGCCGGCACGCCCGCGGCGCCGCCACCGGCGAACGCGCCGGCCGGGACCTGCGCGACGTCAAGCTGATGGTCGGCTCCGGCGGGGTGCTGCGGCACGCCGCGCCCGGCGACGCCGCCGCGGTGCTCGCCGCGGTCCTCGCCGACCACGCCGGCGGGTGGCCGCTGCCCCGCGCCGCCCGCGCCGTCGTCGACGTCGACTACGTCCTGGCCGCCGGCGGGCTGCTCGCCGCCGACCACCCCGGCGCGGCGGCTGCGCTGCTGCGCCGGCATCTCGCCGGCTGAACGCCGGGCCGCCCTCGTCGCCGGTGCCGCCGCGGCGAGGGCTACTCGGCGGCGAGCTCCTCGCCGCGAATGCCCGTCCCCTGTGAGGCCGCCCAGGAGGCGAGCAGCCGCAGGTTGTCCTCGGCGGCGGTGCCGGGCTCGGCGGTGTAGATCACGAGGCTGAGGCCGGGTTCCGCGGTCATCGCGAGGGTCTCGAAGGCGAGGGTGAGGTCCCCGACCGCCGGGTGGTGGAACCGTTTGGTGCCGGTTCCGTGCCGGCGGACGTTGTGGGCGCCCCACCGGGTGCGGAAGGCGTCACTGCGGGTGGACAGCTCGCCCACCAGGTCGTGGAGGTCCCTGTCGTGGGGGTCGCGGCCCGCCTCGGTGCGCAGCACGTCGACCGTGACGTCGGCCATCAGCTCCCAGTCGGGATAGAAGCGGCGGGCGGCGGGGTCGAGGAACTGGTAGCGGGCCAGATTCGGCGGCTGGGCTCCGCCGGCGGTGTAGATGTCGCTGAAGAAACCGCGGGCGAGCTGGTTGGTGGCGAGCAGGTCCAGCCGGCCGTTGCTGACGTACGCGGGTCCGGCGGTGATCGCGTCCAGGGTCCACTGCAGGCTGCGATGCAGCGGTGCCTGCCGGCCCGGACGCCGGCGGGGCCGGGCGAGTGCGTCCGAACCCTCGGCGGCCTGCGCCAGGTGCAGCAGGTGGGCGCGTTCGGCGTCGTCGAGCTGCAGGGCGCGGGCGACGGCTTCCAGGACGCCGGGAGAGACGCCGGCGAGGTGGCCGCGTTCGAGCTTGGCGTAGTACTCGACGCTGACGTCGGCGAGGGCGGCGACCTCACTGCGGCGTAGCCCCTTCACCCGGCGTCGGGTGCCGGCCGGCAGGCCGGCCCGCGCCGGGGTGATCCTGGCGCGCCGCGAGACGAGGAAGTCGCGGACCTGGTCCTGGTTGTCCACGCGGTCGACCGTACGCGGCGCGGGCCGCGGTAGCCATGTACTGCCGGTACACCCCTCAGCAGGAACTCCCTGCCGGCGCGGAAACGGGGTTACCTGGTTCCCGAGCGGGACTAGCCACCCGGTGTCGGGGCACTCCGTGAGGTGGCTCACCGGTCCGGCTCAGGGGGAACACGTCACACGATCACTGATCGGCAAGGGAGAACATCATGCGTGGTGTCGTCATGCACGCACCCGGCGACATCCGGGTGGAGGACCGCCCGGATCCGCGGATCGAGGAACCGACCGATGCCGTCATCCGCGTGTCGGCGACCTGCGTGTGCGGCTCGGACCTGTGGCCGTACCGGGGGGTCCAGAAGGTGGAAGGCCCGACGCCGATGGGCCACGAGTACGTCGGCGTCGTCGAGGAGGTCGGCGACGACGTCACCGGCGTCAAGCCGGGCCAGTTCGTGGTCGGCTCGTTCTGGGCCTCCGACAACACCTGCGAGATCTGCCGGGACGGCTACCAGTCGGCCTGCGTGCACCGGGTACCGATGGGCATGTTCGGTTCACAGGCGCAGTACCTGCGGGTGCCCCTCGCGGACGGCACCCTCGTCGCCACGCCCGAGGTGCCGCCCGCCGACCTGATCCCCAGCTACCTGGCCGCGTCCGATGTGCTGGGCACCGGCTGGTTCGCCGCCGTCGCCGCCCAGGCCGGCCCCGGCAGGACCGTCGCGGTCGTCGGCGACGGCGCGGTCGGCCTGCTCGCCGTCCTCGCGGCCCGGCAACTGGGCGCCGACCGCGTCATCGCCATGAGCCGGCACGAGTCACGGCAGCGGCTCGCCCGCGAGTTCGGCGCCACCGACATCGTCACCGAGCGCGGCGACGAGGGCGTGGCCAGGATCAAGGACATGACCGGCGGGCTCGGCGCGCACTCGGTGGTCGAGGCGGTCGGCACCCAGGAGTCGATGCTGCAGGCCATCCACAGCGCCCGCCCGAACGGGCACGTCGGGTTCGTCGGCGTCACCCACGACGTGGCCCTGCCCGGCATGGAGATGTTCTGGTCCCTGGTGCACCTGCACGGCGGACCTGCACCCGTACGGCGGTTCCTGCCGGAACTGATGCGCCTGATCGGCGACCGCACGATCAACCCGGGCCGGGTCTTCGACCTCGACCTGCCCCTCGAGCAGGCCGCCGAGGGCTACCGGGCCATGGACGGCCGCCGCAGCATCAAGGCCCTGCTGCGCCCCTGACCACCCCACGCGACGAGGAGCGCACCCGCGACGGAACCGTGCTGCGCGTACGCGCCGGCGACACCGTCATCTGTCCACCCGGCGAGGAACACTGGCACGGCGCCGCCGCCGACACGTTCATGAGCCACCTGGCCATGCTCGAAGCGCCGCCCGGCGGCCAGGACCCCACCACCTGGCGCGATCCCCTCCCCGACGAGCAGTACCGGACCGCGAACCAGCGCACCGCCTGACGGCGCATCGAGACGCGCCGACGCGACACGCCGTGTCGCAACACACGACAGGCCCGGGTGGGTTGACAGCGGCGGGGGTGGACGCCGTACCGTCTTTGAGTCCTACCACGGGAAGCGGCTGTTGTTCGCTTCGTCCCTTCGTCCGCTGGCCGAGCGACCGGAAGGTTGCGGCGGCCAGGTCCAGCGGGCGGGGGTCGGCGGGGCGGCGCGAACCGGCCGCGGTTACCGGTGTATGGGCAGGGTGAGAGGCACGGCCAGTAGACAACGGCCAGGCGGGGGCAGCCAGTCCACGTCCGGTCGGTCCGAAGGTCGGCGCTGATCTCCTCGCCCCACCGGCCGGGAAGGGCCTGGGAGCATCGGGGCGCGGCGCGAGCCGCGCCCCGATTTTCGTCGCCCCCGCGATCAGCTGTTGAGGACCTCGTAGACGGCCGCCGGGGCGGGATCGATCCGCCCCTCGAACGGCGCGCCGAGATCCGGCTTGAACCCGTGCTGCGAGTAGCTGATCTCCGACGGCTGCTCCGGCTCGCCGCCGGCGGCCGGCAGCGTGAACCGGAGGCCGAGCAGCCGCTGCTGGCTGTCCACCGAGGCCTCGAACGCGACGGCCGCCCGCTGCTGCCCGGTGAGCGCGGCGAGACGCTCCTCGTCCACCAGCCCGTTGGTGTCCAGGCCCGGCACCCGGGTGAGGTCCAGCGTGCCGCGGTAGCGGCCGGTCCCGGACGGCTCGGCGGAGGCGATGCCGGCGAACAGGTCGGTCGCGTGCGCCGGGTCGCCGAACCGTTCCAGGCGGGCGCGGGCCGCCGGGTCGACCTTGCGTACGTCGATCCGGGTCCACCGGTCCCCGGTCAGCGGATTGCTGCGCGCCAGGTGCTCGCCGTCGCGGTGCAGCACCTCGAACGTCACGCGGGCCTTGCCGGCGTCGCCCCCGACGGCACGCAACCGCAGCCAGCCGTCGCCGCCGTCCACCGCCCCCACCCCGATGGTGTCGTGGGTGCGGAACTGGAAGCTGTACGGGCCGCGGTCCAGCGCCTCGGCGGCTTCGCGCAGCGCCGCCGCGGAGTCGGGCGTCGGCGACGGGTCCGCGCCGCCGCCGGCCAGGTCCCACGCGACGCCGCAACCGGTCAGGGGGAGCAGGAGGGCGAGCATGGTCGCCACCGGGACACGCAGTCTCACCGGACACCTCCCTCGGGTGGGCTGCCTGCCGATGTACCCACCGCTCAACCAGGTAAATCCCTGGATACGCACGCCGCCGCGCCACCGGAACTCCGGTGCCACCGGCTATGCTTCCTGGTATGACCGGAGCGGTGCGGAAGCTGTCGATCTCGGTCCCGCCGGACGTCGCCGAGCGCCTCGAACGGGAACCCAACGCCAGCGCCTTCCTCGTGCACGCCGCCCGGGCGCTGATGCGCCGGGAGGCCCTCGACGCCGAGCTGGCCCAGCAGGGCATCGCGGTGACCGAGGAGGGCGTCGCCCGGGCGCGCGCGGCGCGCGCCGCCGTCGACGTCGCCTGGCCCGCCGAGCGCTACCAGGCGATCCGGGACCGGGTGCGCCGTGACGCGGATCCCGCGGGCCGGGTCACCGCCGCGTGAGCGACCCGGACCCCCCGCCCGTGCGGCTGCTGCTGGACCGGTCGGCGCTGCTGGCGTACCTGGGCGGGTCGGTGCACGTGGGGGAGACGCTGCACGAGGTGATCGCCGACGGGGTGCGCTTCGGGGTGACCGCGGTCGCCGCCGCCGAGGCGTACGCGGCCGTCGACGACCCGAAGGACCGGGCGGCGCTGCGGCGCCTGCTCGCCCTCGACGCCTGCGCCGTGCTCGCCACGGCGGGCGGGTCGTGGCAGGAACTGGCGTACTGGCGGGGCTTCACCGGCCGGGCCGACCTGGCCGCCACGGTGCTGGCCTGCCTCGACCACGACGCCCCGATCCTCACCGGCGAGGCACGCTACGGCGACGACGACCTGCCGGTGATCCGGCTGCCCGAGTGAGCCCGCCCGGACGGGCCGACGGGTCGTCCCGCCGGGTAGCCTTCGGCGCGTGATCGTGGTGAGGTGCGGGTGACGACGCTGGACCGGGAAGAAGCGCGTGCCACCGACGGGGCACGGCCGCACGTCGGGGGTCGTCCCCTGCCGCTGAAACTGGCCGTACCGGCGGCCCTGCTGGCCGGTCTGGCGCTGCTTGTCGCCTTCCCGCCCTACGGGCTGTGGCCCCTCGCCCCGGTCGGTGTGGCACTGCTCGCCGCCGCGGCGCACCGGCGGCGGCTGCGCGCCGGCGCCGGGCTGGGCTTCCTCGCCGGGGTGGCGCTGTTCGCGCCCCTGCTGGAGTGGACCAACCTGCACACCGGCTACCTGCCGTGGCTGCTGCTGTCCCTGCTCCAGGCCGGCTACCTGGCGCTGCTCGGCGCCGCCACCGCCTGGGTGTCCCCGCTGGCCGACCGGCACCGCGCGGCGTGGCCGCTGCTCACCGGGCTGCTGTGGGTGGGCCAGGAGGCGCTGCGCGACCGCACCCCGTTCGGCGGGTTCCCGTGGGGGCGGCTGGCGTTCAGCCAGGACACCTCCCCGCTGCTGCGGCTGGCCGCGCTCGGCGGCGCCCCGCTGGTCACCTTCGCCGTCGCGCTGGCCGGCGGGATCCTGCTCACCCTCGCCTGGCGCGACTGGCGCCAGCCCGCCGGGCTGTGGCGGCCGGTGGCCGGGCTGGCCGCCGCCCTCGCCGCGGTGCTCGCCGCCGGCCCCGCCGTGCCGGCCGGGGTACGCGGCGGCGGCGACACCGTCACCGTCGCCATCGTCCAGGGCAACGTGCCCCGCCTCGGGCTGGACTTCAACGCCCAACGGCAGGCGGTGCTGAACAACCACGTCGACGCCACCCTGAAACTGGCCGAACAGGTCGCCGCGGGCACACAACGCCGTCCCGACCTGGTGGTGTGGCCGGAGAACTCCAGCGACATCGACCCGCTGCGCAACCCCGGCGCCGGCGACCGGATCAGCCAGGCCGCCGACGCGATCGGCGCGCCCATCCTGGTCGGCGCGGTGCTGCTCGGCCCCGGCGAGGGCCAGGTCCGCAACGCCGGCCTGCTGTGGCGCCCCGGCAGCGGCGCCGACCTGGACCAGCTCTACACCAAGCGGCACCCCGTGCCGTTCGCCGAGTACGTCCCGCTGCGCGAGATCGCCCGGATGGTCAGCTCCGAGGTCGACCGGGTCCGCTCCGACTTCGTCCCCGGCAGCACCCCGGGCGTGCTGGACGCCGGCGCGGCCACCCTCGGCGACGTGATCTGCTTCGAGGTCGCCTACGACGGCATCGTCCGGGACACCGTCACCGGCGGCGCGCAGCTGCTGGTGGTGCAGACCAACAACGCCACCTTCGACGTGGCCGAGGCCCGCCAGCAGCTGGCCATGGTCCGGCTGCGGGCCGTCGAGCACGGTCGCGCCGCGCTGATGGCCTCCACGGTCGGGGTTTCCGGGTTCGTTTCCCCGGACGGGCGGGTAGACGGGGCGACCGGGTTCAACACCGCCGCGGTGGTGGTGCGGCAGATGCGGCTCGGCGACGGGCGTACCCCGGCCACCACGGCGGGGGTGTGGCCGGAGGTGGCGCTCGCGGCGCTCGCCGTCGCGGCCCTGGCCGGCGCGGCCGTGCTGCGCCGCCGCCGGGAGACCGACCCGGGGTAGGACGACCAGCGGGAGGCGGTACACGGTGGGCTTGGTAGCCGACAGGCGGACGGTCGGCCATCCCGGGGTGGGACGGGTCCTCGTGGTCATTCCCACCTACAACGAGGCCGACAACGTCCAGCGGATCGTCGCCCGGGTGCGGGAGGCGGCGCCGGCGGTGGACGTCCTCGTCGCCGACGACAACAGCCCCGACGGCACCGGCGGGATCGCCGACGGGCTGGCCGGCGCCGACCCGCACGTGCACGTGCTGCACCGCCCCGGCAAGGAGGGGCTCGGCGCGGCCTACCTGGCCGGTTTCGACTGGGCGCGGCAGCGCGGCTACGACGCCGTGGTGGAGATGGACGCCGACGGCTCGCACGCTCCCGAGGACCTGCCCGCGCTGCTGAACGCCGCCCGCGACGCCGACGTGGTGATCGGCTCCCGGTGGACCCGCGGCGCGCGGGTGCTGAACTGGCCGCTGCGGCGGCTGCTGCTGTCCCGGGCCGGCAACCTGTACGCGCGGCTGGCACTGGGCGTACCGGTCTCCGACGCCACCGGCGGTTACCGGGTGTACCGGTCGGCCGCGCTGGACGCCATCGACCTGGCCTCGGTGCGCTCCCAGGGGTACGCGTTCCAGGTGGAGCTGTCCCGGCTGGCGCACCGTGCCGGGGTGCGCATGGTCGAGGTGCCGATCACCTTCGCCGAGCGGGAGCACGGCGACAGCAAGATGAGCCCGCTGATCGTGGCCGAGGCGCTGTGGCGGATCACCACGTGGGGGCTGCGGGACCGGCGGGCGGCGGCGCGCCGCCCCGACGCGCTGGCCCGCTGGCCGTGAGCGCGGGCGTGTCATGCTGGAGGGGCGTGATGACACCGCCGGGCGGATGAGGTGAGATGCGCCGAGGACTGAAGTACGTACCACCGGCTCTGCTGCTGCTCGCGCTGCTGGAGCTGACCGTTTTCGTCCTGGTGGGGCGGGCTGTCGGGTTCGGGTTCGCGGTGCTGCTGGTGTTCGCGGCCTCGCTGCTGGGCCTGGTGCTGCTGCGCCGGGAGGGCATGCGGGCCTGGCGCGGCTTCCGGGCCGCCGCGGAGTCCGGGCAGCCGCCGGGCCAGCAGGTCACCGACGGCCTCGTGGGCCTGCTCGGCGCGCTGCTGCTGGCGCTGCCCGGCCTGGTCAGCGGCGCCGTGGGGCTGCTGTTGCTGGTGCCACCGGTGCGGCGGCTGGCCCGCGGCGGGGTGCGCCGGGCCGCCGAGCGCCGGGTGTCGTCGATGGTCGCCGGTGACCTGTTCGGGCCCCGCCGGGTGCGGGTGCGCCGGGGGGCGCCGCAGCCCACGCCGGCCCCGCAGCCGCAGCCGGTCACCGAGCCCGGCCGGGCCATCGAGGGGGAGATCGTCGAACCCGGCCGGTGAGAACCGGACAGACATGACGAAGCGCCCCCGGGGTGATCCCCGGGGGCGCTTGCGTCGTTACGGGTGCTCAGGCGCGACCGCGGCGGGTGCGGACCTCCTGCAGCCGCTCGGCGAGGATGTCCTCCAGCTCGGCGATCGAGCGCCGCTCCAGCAGCATGTCCCAGTGGGTACGCGGCGGCTTGGCCTTCTTCTGCTCGGGCTCGCTGCCGTCGACCAGGCGGGCGACGCTGCCGTCGAACTTGCACTCCCAGGTCGTCGGGACCTCGGCGTCGACGGCGAACGGCACCTCGAACTGGTGACCCTTGGCGCAGAGGTACTCGCGGGTCTGACGCGGCGCGAGCTCCGTGTTGCGGTCGGATTCGTAGCTGACCGCGCCCAGCCGGCTACCGCGCAGCATACGCTCGCCCATGATCGACTTCCCCTCGTTCGTGGTGCTGGTCTTCAGGTGTAACGGTCCGTCACCGCCGGCCCATTCCCGCCCACGCTGACAGGGCCGGCGCGGAGTCGGGACCCCCAAGGGTAGCCGGTCATGACAGCTGCCCGGCAGGGTCGTCCCCGGCCGGGCCGAATCGGTGGAGTGTTTCGAGTGTCAACGGGGATGTTAGCCGCCTCCACGTGTGCGGAGGTGACGATGACCAGTGACGCGCCGGTCGAGGCCCGACCGCCCGGCGGGAAGACCTTCTTCGGTCACCCACGGGCGCTGTCCACGCTGTTCCTCACCGAGATGTGGGAGAGGTTCAGCTTCTACGGCATGCGGGCCATCCTGGTGCTCTACCTGACCGCGTCGGTCGCCGACGAGGGACTGGCCATCGGGGAGTCCACCGCCAACGCCGTCTACGGCACCTACAACGCCATGGTGTACCTGATGGCGCTGCCCGGCGGTTGGGTGGCCGACCGGCTGATCGGCGCCCGGCGCAGCGTGCTCTGGGGCGGCGTGGTGATCGCCGCCGGGCACTACGTCATGGCGATCCCGGCCCGGTGGAGCGTGTTCGCCGGCATGACGCTGATCGTCCTCGGCACCGGCCTGCTCAAGCCCAACATCTCCACCATGGTCGGCGACCTCTACGACCGGGACTCCCCGCGCCGCGACGCCGGGTTCTCGATCTTCTACATGGGCATCAACCTGGGCGCGTTCATCGCCCCGCTGGTCACCGGCTTCCTCGGCGAGAGAATCAACTGGCACCTGGGCTTCGGCGCGGCCGCGATCGGCATGACCTTCGGCGTGCTCCAGTACGTGCTCGGCCGGCGCAACCTCGGCGACGCGGGCGCCCGGCCGGCCGACCCGCTGCTCGGCGCGGACCGGCGGCGGGCGCTGACCCGCATCGCCGTGGTCACCGTGGCGGTGCTCGTCGTGCTGGCCGTGCTCGCCCTGCTCGGGCTCTTCACCGTCGACACCGTGGTCAACCTGCTCACCCTGGTCACCGTGCTGGTCACCATCACGTACTTCGCCCGGATCCTGACCGACCGGGAGATCAGCGCCACCGAGCGCAGCCGGATGAAGGCGTACGTGTGGCTGTTCGTCTTCGCCGCCGCGTTCTGGCTCATCTACGACCAGGCCGGGTCGGTGCTGAACATCTTCGCCGAGGACCAGACCGACCGGGACGTGGGCGGCTTCACCTTCCCGGCGTCCTGGCTCCAGTCGGTGAACCCGATCCTGATCATCATCGGCGCGCCGCTGGCGGCCGCGCTGTGGCTGAAGCTCGGCCACCGGGTCTCCACGCCGACGAAGTTCGCCGTCGGCCTGGTGCTCAACGGCCTGTCGTTCGTGCTGATGGCCGCCGCCGCGCAGGCCGCCGTCGGCGGCGACCTGGTCTCGCCGTGGTGGCTGGTCGCGGTGTACGCGATCCAGGTCGCCGGTGAGCTGGCGCTGAGCCCGGTGGGCCTGTCGGCCACCACGAAGCTGGCCCCGGTGAAGTACGCCAGCCAGATGCTGGGCCTGTGGTTCCTCGCCACCGCCGTCGGCGACGCGATCGGTGGTCAGGTGGCGCGGCTGGCCGACACGTGGTCCGAGCCGACGTACTTCCTGACCTTCGGCCTCGCCTCGGTGGTGCTGGGGCTGGCCGCGGTGATGTTCACCCGGCAGATCCGGCAGCTGATGGCCGGCATCCACTGATGCGGGGTCACCGGGCCGGGGTCGGCGGCAGCGGCAGCGGCAGGCCGGGCAGCCCGTCGATGCTGGTGGCGACGTGCTCCTTGCCGGCGAAGTAGGCGCTCAGCGATGCGTCGTCCTCCCGGGCGAACCGCCGGCCGTGCAGGTCGCGGTCGGCCTCGTAGGCCATCAGCGGCACGGCGTAGCCGCAGGTGTCGCGGACCAGCTCGGCGCGGACCACGACGATCGCCCGCAGCCCGTGCGGGTCCGGGTCGATGTCGGGGAAGTGCCGCAGCAGCTCCGGCCACCGGGGGTCGTCGCGGAACACCGGCTCGCCCCGCCCGTGCACCCGGACGATGTTCGGCGGGCCGGCGAAGGCGCACCACATCAGCGTGATGCGGCCGTTCTCCCGCAGGTGCGCGACGGTCTCGGCGTTGCTGCCGGCGAAGTCCAGGTAGGCCACGGTCAGCTCGTCGAGCACCGCGAAGGAGCCACGCAGGCCCTTGGGGGAGAGGTTGATGGTGCCGTCGCCGGACAGGGGAGCGGTGGCCGTGAAGAACATCGGCTGCGCCTCGATGAAGGTCCGCAGCCGGCCGTCGATGCGCTCGTACGTCTTTCCCACCCTCTGATCATCCTCGCCGGCGGCCACCTCCCGCTGCCCTGTCCCAGCCCGTGGCCGGTGGCGCCGGTCCGTGTCAGCCGGTCCGGGAACCCAGCCGCGCCAGGGCGGTCGCCAGGTCGCTGACCTGGTCGGCGAGCTGACCGGCCCGCCGCTGGGCGGCGTCGCGGTCGGCCTCGGCGGCGGCCAGCCGGGCCTCGACGGCGGCGGCGGCCAGCCGCGCGGCCGCCAGGTCGGCGGCGAGGGCGTCCCGCTCGGCGGCCCGGACCGCC
>NZ_JBSSLX010000201.1:0-10680 GCF_053890995.1 Micromonospora sp. I033
CCGGAGACACACGTGGTGTTCCACTCGCGCGCCGACGAGTGACGGCGTGTCGCCGCTGAACCGAACGGCCGGTGGTGGCCGGCGCTGGCGGTGATCGTGGCGTGGGTAGCAGCCGCCGCCCACCGCCTCCTGCTTTTCTCCCGGCCTGTCCGCCCCGCTGGATCATGCGAGCGCGCACACCGCCTAGCGCGTCCTAGGAGGCTAGCTTCTTGGTTCGAGGCCACACCCGCGTTTCATCGACGCCCGCCGCCGGGGCGAAGCCCGGGCAACCCGCTCAGGTGCCGTGGGTGCGGCAACCCGGATCGTGGACGGTTTCCGTTCGTGGTCAACGACAACTGTCCAAGATTCGCGGCGGGGAGACGACACGGGGCGCTCGACCGGCGACGGATGAGCGCGCCTGGGCCGCCAGCTCGCCTGTTCTGGCGGTGGGCGCGCGGTCAGGGCGATGGGAAAACCCGGGACAGGGGTTACCCTGACACCATGTCGGCCACCAGCACCGCGTACCTCGCCCGGCCCGGGCGACCCGCCGTGGTGGCGCGCACCCTCGGCGAGCTCGCCGGGCCCACCCGGGGCATCGTCGAGCTGCCGGTGCGCCTGATGTGGAGCAGCGAGCGCGCCTTCGACCTGGCCGACCCCGACGACCTGCTCTGGATGTACGAGAACGTGCTGCGCGAGACCACCCGCGTCGAGGACCTGCGCGAGCTGATCGACGGGGGCACGCTGCGCCGGGTGTGGCCGCTGTTGAACCTGCCCCGGGGCGTACGCCTGGCGTGGGAGAGCCGGCACCGGGGCCTGCGCACCGCGTGACCCACCTGCACGACTTCTACCGGGAGGTGGCCCGGGTGGCCCTCGCGGCCGCCGGCCCGCACCGGTTCGTGCTCGGGGGCGGGGTGGCCTGGGCGGCGCACGGCCTGGTCACCCGCCCGACCGAGGACGTGGACCTCTTCGCGGACGTGGAGGGCGCGGCGGCGGCGGCCGCGGCCGGGGTGCGTGCCGCCCTGGAACGGGCCGGATACCAGGTGGCCGACGCCGACCCGGACAGCGAGCTGGGTGAGCTCTTCGACGGCTACGACCGGGACCTGCGGGACTTCGTGGTGAGCCGGGACGGCCGGCAGATCCGGCTCAGCCTGGCCCGGCTCGACCGGTACCGCAGCCCTGTGGTGATGGATTTCGGCCCGGTTATGGACGTCCGGGACCTCATCGCCAACAAGACCGCCGCGCTGGTCAACCGCCGGGAGGTCCGCGACTACATCGACGTCTCGGCCGCGCTGGACCGGTACGCGGTGTCGGAGCTGCTGGAGCTGGCCCGGCAGGTGGACCCGGCGCTCGACGCCGAGGATGTCCGGGCGGCAGGCCGCTACCTGGACCGGGTGCCGGACCGCCGGTTCGCCCGCTACGGCCTGGATCCCGGCCAGATCGCCGAGGTCCGCCGCCGGATGGCCGCCTGGCCGCGCTGACCACCGGCGCGGCCAGGCGGCCGGGTCACTTGGTGAGCTTGCCGCCGGTCACCCCGAGGATCTCCCCCGTCACGTAGCTGGACTCCTGCGAGGCGAAGAAGACGTACGCGGGGGCCAGCTCGGCGGGCTGGGCCGGGCGGCCCATCGGGGTGTCGGTGCCGAACTGCTTCACCTTCTCCTCGGGCATGGTGGCCGGGATCAGCGGGGTCCAGACCGGGCCGGGCGCCACGGCGTTGACCCGGATGCCCTGGTCGGCCAGGTTCAGCGCGAGAGCCTTGGTGAAGTTGGCGATGGCCGCCTTGGTGGTGGCGTAGTCGAGCAGCTGCGGCGAGGGGTTGAACGCCTGGATCGACGAGCTGTTGATGATCGCCGAGCCCTCCGGCAGGTGCGGCACGGCCAGCTTGCAGAGCCAGAACATGGCGTACACGTTGGTCTTGAAGACCCGGTCGAACTGCTCGGTGGTGATGTCGAGGATGCCCTTGTCCTGCGACATCTGGAAGGCCGCGTTGTTGACCAGGATGTCGATGCCGCCGAGGTCGGACAGCGTCCGCTCGACCAGGTCGCGGCAGTTCCCCTCCTCCCGCACGTCGCACCGCACGGCGACGCCCTTGCGGCCGGCCTGCTCGATCAGGCGTACGGTGTCGCGGGCGTCCGCCTCCTCCTCGTCGCCGAGGTAGGAGATCAGCACGTCGGCGCCCTCCCGGGCGTACGCGATGGCGACGGCCCGGCCGATCCCGGAGTCACCGCCGGTGATCAGCGCCCGTTTCCCGGAGAGCCGGTCGCTCCCGCGGTACGACTCCTCGCCGTGGTCCGGCTTCGGGCCCATCTCCCGCTCGGTGCCGGGCGCCGACTGCTGCTGGGCGGGCTGGCCCTGCTGCTGGCCGTACTGGCGGGTGGGGTCCTGCTGGGTGTACTGGTCCTCGCTCACCGGGTCTCCCTCGCCGTCGTTCCTCCCCCCGCCCTACCCCCGGACCGGGTGCGGAAACGAGGGCGGTGTTACGGCCTGAGGTCCCCCGGCGCTGGAGGTGTGAGATACCTCGGGGCGATGTGGCATCCGTGACAATCGGTGGTTATGGTGCGCTGCGGCGCCCACGAGGCGCGTCCACCCCCATGGAAAGGCACCTCATGACCTCCTCCTCCGGCGCCTCGCGCCGCCAGGTGCTGGCCGTCGCCGCCGCCGCCGCGACCGCCCCCCTGATCGCCGGTGCTCCCGCCGAGGCCAAGCCGACCACGCCGAAGACCTGGGACCTCACCGTCCTCGGCACCTCGGACACCCACGGCAACGTCTACAACTGGGACTACTACAAGGACGCCGAGTTCGACGACAGCAAGCACAACGACGTCGGCGTCGCGAAGCTGGCCACCCTGGTCAACCAGATCCGCGCGGAGCGCAAGGGCAAGGCGACCCTGGTGCTGGACGCCGGCGACACCATCCAGGGCACCCCGCTGGCCACCTACTACGCCAAGCAGAAGCCGATCACCGAGACCGGTGAGACGCACCCGATGGCCAACGCCATGAACGTGCTGAAGTACGACGCCGTCACGCTGGGCAACCACGAGTTCAACTACGGCCTGCCGCTGCTCGCCACCTGGATCGGGCAGCTCGGCTTCCCGGCCCTGGCCGCGAACGCGATCAACGAGAAGACCGGCAAGCCCGCCTTCCTGCCGTACGTGATCAAGGAGGTCGCGCTCGGCGGGTACGACTCCCCCACCCTGAAGGTCGGCATCCTCGGCCTGACCAACCCGGGCGTGGCCATCTGGGACAAGGCCAACGTCGAGGGCCGGCTGGTCTTCGCCGACATGGTGGCCACGGCCGCCAAGTGGGTGCCGGTGATGCGGGAGCGCGGCGCCGACCTGGTCATCATCTCCGCCCACGGCGGCGACAGCGGCACCTCCAGCTACGGCCCCGAGCTGCCGAACGAGAACCCGGTCGCGCTGATCGCCGAGCAGGTGCCCGGCATCGACGCCATCCTCTTCGGCCACGCCCACAACGAGGTGCCGCAGAAGTTCGTCACCAACCTGGCCACCGGCGCGCAGGTGCTCACCTCGGAGCCGTCGAAGTGGGGCCAGCGGCTTACCCGGATGGACTTCACCGTCACCAAGGTCAAGGGCCGGTGGCAGGTGGTCGCCAAGTCCGCCACCACGCTCAACACCAACACCGTGGTGGAGGACCCGGCGGTGCTCGCGGCCGTGCGCGGCCAGCACGCCACGACGGTCGACTACGTGAACACCGTCGTGGCGCAGTCCCAGGAGGAGCTCTCCACCGTCGAGTCGCGGTACAAGGACACCCCGATCCTGGACTTCATCAACCACGTCCAGGCCGAGGTGGTCACCCAGGCCCTGGCCGGCTCCGCGTACGCGAGCCTGCCGGTGCTGTCGCAGGCGTCGCCGTTCAGCCGGACCGCCGTCTTCCCGGCCGGTGACGTGCGGATCCGCGACGTCGCCGGGCTGTACCTCTTCGACAACACCCTCGAGGCGGTCGTCATGACCGGCGCCGAGGTGAAGGCGTACCTGGAGTACTCGGCCAAGTACTTCAAGACCTGGGCGGCCGGGGACACCATCGACCTGGCGAACATCAACGACCCGAACGTGCCGGACTACAACTACGACGTCATCTCCGGGCTCGACTACGACATCGACATCGCCAAGCCGGTCGGTCAGCGGATCACCCGCCTGGTGCTGCCGGGCACCGACACCCCGGTCGCCGCGGACGCGCAGTTCGTCATGGCGGTCAACAACTACCGGCGCAGCGGTGGCGGCAACTTCCCGGGCATCGTGAAGACCCAGGTCTACAACCAGCAGCAGGAGATCCGCCAGCTGCTGATCGACTGGGCGCAGGCCAAGGGCGAGATTCGGCCGGCCGACTTCGCCGTGCAGAACTGGAAGCTGGTCCGCGACGGCGTGCCGGTCTTCTGATCCGCACCACCGCGACGGGCCCCGGGTGCGCACCCGGGGCCCGTCGCCGTCCCGGGGCCGGTTAGCCGCCGGCCCGCAGGTCCCACTCGTGCTGCCCGCCGGAGGGGTCGGGCCGGTCCCGGCGCGGCTCGGTCTCGCTCTCGGTCGACTCCACCCGCTCCTCGGGACGCACCGCGGGCGGCAGCTCGCCGAAGCGGACGTGCCGCAGGAAGGCGTACTCCTCGTCGGTGAACGACTCACGCGGTTCGCTCATGACCGCATTGTGCGCCCGCCCCGCCATCCACCGCATCAACCGACCCGGTCCGGGTAAGCCGCTGCCGACCCGTCCGGCGACGAGGTGGAGGACGACCATGCGCGCGGTACGGATGACCGCCCCCGGGGTGCTGGAGCAGGTGGAGGTGCCCATCCCGACCGCCGGGCCGGGCGAGGTGCTGCTGCGCGTCGGCGCGGTCGGCGCCTGCCACTCCGACCTGCACATCCTCGACGCCCCGGCCGGGCTCTACCCGACCCCGATGACCCTCGGGCACGAGATCGCCGGCACCGTCGACCAGCTCGGCTCCGGGGTCACCGGCTGGGCCACCGGCGACCGGGCGGCCGTCTACGGGATCATCGGTTGCGGTCGCTGCCGGGCCTGCCTGCGCGGCGCCGAGAACCAGTGCCGGGTGGTGCCGGTCGGCGGTGTCGGGCTCAGCCGGGACGGCGGGCTGGCCGAGCACGTGGCGGTGCCCGCCTCCCGGCTGCTGCCCGTCGGGGACCTGGACCTGAGCCAGGCGGCCCCGCTCACCGACGCCGGGCTGACCCCGTACCACGCCGTCGAGCTGGCCCGGGACCGGCTGCGCCCGGGCACCTCCTGCGTAGTCATCGGAATCGGCGGGCTGGGCCACATGGCGGTGCAGATCCTGCTCGCCACCACGGCGGTGCGGATCATCGCGGTGGACACCAGCGTGGCGGCCCTGGACCTGGCCAGCCGGATGGGTGCGCACGACGTGGTGCAGGCCGGGCCGGACAGCGTGGACCGGATCCGCGCGCTGGTGGGCCCGCCGCCCGACGGCGCGGACGTGGTGCTCGACTTCGTCGGCGCCGACGCCACCGTCACCACCGCCCGGCAGGTGGTCGCCACCGGCGGCCAGGTGCTGCTGGCGGGCCTGGCCGGCGGCACCCTGCCGGTCCGGCCGGTCGCCGACGAGCCGCCGACCCTGCCGTTCGAGGTCGCGGTCGAGGTGCCGTTCTGGGGCACCCGCGCGGAGCTCCAGGAGGTGATCGCCCTGGCCCGGACGGGGCAGTTGCAGGCCGACGTGCAGACCTTCCCGCTGGCCGAGGCGCCGGAGGCGTACGAGCTGCTGCGCCGCGGGGAGATCCACGGCCGTGCGGTCATCGTGCCGTGACTATCGCCCGGCGGACGGCTCCGCCGGGCGCGGACGCCATGGCGGCAGCCGATCCAGCAGGGCCAGACCGGCCCGCACCGGGCGGCGGGCCAGGGTCCGCTCGAAGCTGGCCTGCCCCTGGCAGAACCGGGCGAACATCCGCCAGCCGGGCGGGGTGGCCAGCAGCGCGTGGAACACGTCCGGCCGGCGCGCGAAGACCTCCAGCAGCCGGTGCCCGGCCCGCATCTCCGGCACCAGCCGGCGCCGGACCTCCCGGTCGTAGGCGTCGAGGTCGCCGCCGGCCACCGTCTCGCCGGCCAGCCGGCCCGACCGCAGGGCGAAGCTGATGCCCTCCCGGCTCCACGGCTCCAGCAGGCCCGCCGCGTCGCCGGCGACCAGCACCCGGCCACGGCGCAGCGGCGAGTCCTCCGCCCGGCACCGGGTCAGGTGCCCCGAGTCGTGCTCCGGGGTCACCCCGGACAGCCCCAGCCGGGCCACGAAGTCGCGCAGGTAGGCGCGGGTCCGCTCGCCCTCGCCGCGGGCGGCGATGACGCCGACCGTGAGCCGGTCGCCCTTCGGGAAGACCCAGGCGTACGAGCCGGGGACCGGGCCCCAGTCGAGGAGCACCCGCCCGCGCCAGCGCTCCTGCTCGGCGGGCGGGACCGGCAACTCCAGCTCCAGCCCCAGGTCGACCTGTCGCCAGGTCACGCCGACGTGCCGGGCCGTCACACCCGAGGAGCCGTCGGCGCCGACCACCGCGCGGGCGCGTACCGTGTCGCCGCCGGCCAGCCGCAGGCGTACCTCGTCGGGGTCCTGCTCGACGGCGCGGACGGCGACGCCCTCGCGGACCTCGGCCCCGGCGGCGACCGCGGCGGCGCGGAGCCGGTCGTCGAACTCCTCCCGGCGCACCATGGCCACCAGCGGCGCGGAGTGCCGGCGGGTGAAGGCGCGTCGCCCGTCGCGGGTGAAGGTGACCCGGTCGACCCGGTCGTGCGCGGGCACCTCGATCCGGTCGGTGACCTCGGCGAGCGAGGTGCCGATCAGCCCGCCGCCGCAGGTCTTGTACCGGGGATGGGTGGCCCGCTCGACCACCAGGGTGCGGACGCCGGCCCGGGCCGCCGCGTGCGCGGCGGAGAGGCCGGCCGGACCGCCACCGACGACGACGAGGTCCCAGATGATCACTGGTGCAGCCTAGGGCACCGCGCGGTCGGCCCGCCGGGCACGCGCCCGCGCAGGACCCCCGATCGGGTGGGCATCATCGGACCCCGCCCGGGTAACCGCCGGGCGCAGGCCGCCCGCCGGTCGGGCGGTCCACGCCGAGGAGGGAAGCGATGCAGCAGGTACAGCTGTCTGCGGTCGAGGAACGGGTGTACCAGGCGGTGTCCGCGCTGGAGGTGCGGGGGCACGTCCCCTATCCGGACCTGATCGCCCAGGAGACCGGCATGACCGAGGAGGAGCTCCGCGAGCCGCTGCACCTGCTCACCGAGCGGGGGCTGCTGCACCGGGAGGACTCCCCGATGTCCGGGCTGGACTTCGGACCGCGGTGGTGCGCGCGTCAGCTGACGTGACATCGTCGTTTGCCCCACCGGGGGCCGGGTAGCGATCGGGGATGCGTGATCGGCGGTCTGCGGGGGGCACGATGAGCACGGACCGGTCGTCGACGCCGGTGGACGACACCGGACCGGACGACCGGCGCCGCTGGAAAGCGCTCAGCGTCGGCCTGGTCGCGGCGTTCATGACCCTGCTGGACGTCAGCATCGTCAACGTCGCCGTGCCGTCGATCGACCGGGCGGTCCACGCCACGCCCAGTGACCTGCAGTGGGTGCTGTCCGGGTACGCGCTGACCTTCGGCCTGGTGCTGGTACCGGCCGGGCGCTTCGGTGACGCGCGCGGCCGGCGTACGGCGTTCGTGGTCGGGGTGGCGCTGTTCACGGTGACCAGCGCGCTGGCCGGCCTGGCCCGCTCGCCGGAATGGCTGATCGCCGCACGGCTCGTGCAGGGCGCCGCCGCCGGAGTGGTCAACCCCCAGGTGAGCGGCATGATCCAGCAGTTGTTCCGGGGCGCCGAGCGGGGCCGGGCATTCGGCCTGCTCGGCGCCACCATCGGCATCTCCACCGCCGTCGGCCCGCTGCTCGGCGGGCTGCTCATCGAACTCGGCGGGGAGGAGCACGGCTGGCGCTGGGTCTTCTTCGTGAACATCCCGGTCGGCATCCTCGCCGTGGTGCTCGGCTGGCGGCTGATCCCGGCCCGCCCGGCCGGCCAGCCGGACCGGCACCGGCTCGACCCGGTCGGGGTGCTGCTGCTCGGCCTCGGGGTGACCCTGGTGCTGCTGCCGCTGGTGCAGCGGGACCAGTGGCGCGGCGCCGGCAAGTGGGTGCTCATCCCCGTCGGCCTGCTCTTCCTGGCGGGCTTCGCGTTCTGGGAGCGGTGGTACGCGCGGCACCGGCCGCCCCTGTTCGACCTGCGGCTGTTCCGGCTCCGCTCCTACACCCTGGGTTCGCTGATCGGCCTGGTCTACTTCGCCGGGTTCACCGCCATCTTCTTCATCTTCACGCTCTACATGCAGGTCGGGCTCGGCTACAGCGCGCTCGTCGCCGGCCTGGCCATCACCCCGTTCGCGCTCGGCTCGGCGGCCGCCTCGGCGGTGGGCGGCCGGGTCGTCACCCGCTACGGCCGGCCGCTGGTCGCCGTCGGCCTGCTGGTGGTGGTGCTCGGCCTGCTGGCCACCGTGTGGGTGCTCCGGAACTCGCCGCACCACCTGGTGCCGCTGCTGACCGCCGTGCCGTTCCTGCTCGCCGGCCTGGGCAGCGGACTGGTCATCGCGCCGAACCAGACGCTGACCCTCTCCGAGGTGCCGGTGCCGAAGGCCGGCAGCGGCGCCGGCATGCTGCAGACCGGGCAGCGGATCGGGTCGGCGGCCGGCATCGCCGGGGTCGGTGCGCTGTTCTTCTCCTCGCTGGCCGGCAGCGGAGGCGACTTCTCCGTCGCCTACCGGCACTCGCTCCTGCTGGCCGTCGGGATCATCGCGCTGGCCCTGGTGGCGGCGCTGGTCGACGTCGCCGCCGGGCACCGCCACCCCGACTCCCCCTCCTGACGCGTGAACGGGGCGGCTGGTCCGCGCGCGTGGCCTGCGCCGGCCCTGCCGTGGCGCCGTTCCAGCGGTGGCCGGCACACCTCGAATTGAGAACCGGCGCAGAACAGCTTGCGAATTCACCGTCCTGAGGGGTGCGTCGGACACGTAGACGGCGGTAGATACATGGGTCATGACGAACACCCTCGACCGTCGTACCCTCCTCCGCCTCGCCGGGGCATCCGCCGGCACCGCCGTACTGGCCGGCGCCACCCTCGCCGGGCCCTCCCCCGCCGGCGCGGCCACCGCCGCGTTCCGGCACGGCGTCGCCTCCGGCGACCCGCTGCCGGACGGGATCCTGCTCTGGACCCGGGTCACCCCGACGCCCGACGCCCTGCCCGGCTCCGGCGCCGGCCCCGACGCGGAGGTGAGCTGGCAGGTCGCCACCGACCCGGACTTCCAGGCGCCGGTCGCCGCCGGCACGCTCACCACCGGACCGGCCCGGGACCACACGGTGAAGGTCGCCGTGTCCGGCCTGGCCCCCGCCACCACCTACTGGTACCGCTTCGGCCACGCCGGCGCCTGGTCGCCGACCGGCCGGACGATGACCGCCCCGCCCGCCGACGCGGCCGTCGACCGGCTCCGGCTGGGCGTGGTGTCCTGCGCGAACTGGGAGGCCGGCTACTTCGCCGCGTACCGGCGGCTGGCCGACCGGGGCGACCTCAACCTCGTCGTCCACCTCGGCGACTACGTCTACGAGTACGGCACCGGCGAGTTCGCCGCCGCCGGCCGGGTGGTCCGGCCGACCCAGCCGGCGCACGAGGTGCTCACCCTGGCCGACTACCGGATCCGGCACGCGCTCTACAAGACCGACCCGGACCTGCAGGCGCTGCACGCCGCCGTACCGTGGGTGATCACCTGGGACGACCACGAGGTGGCCAACGACGAGTGGTCCGGCGGCGCGGAGAACCACACCCCGGGCACCGAAGGCCCGTTCGCCGACCGGCTCGCCGCCGCCCGGCAGGCGTACCTGGAGTGGATGCCGGTGCGGATCGGCGCGGACGGGGCCATCTACCGGCGGTTCCGCTTCGGCCGGCTCGCCGAGCTGTCCATGCTGGACCTCCGCTCGTACCGGTCGGCGCAGGCGTCCGGCAGCGCCGTCGACGACCCCGGCCGGACGATCACCGGCGACGCGCAGATGGCCTGGCTCAAGGCGGGGCTGTCCGGCTCCACCGCCCGGTGGAAGCTGGTCGGCAACCCCGTGATGATCGCCCGCCTGGACGTCGGCGCGCTGCCGTCCTGGCTGCTCGGCCCGCTCGGGAAGCTGCTCGGCATCCCGGAGAACGGTGGGGTGCTCAACGTCGACCAGTGGGACGGCTACAACGCCGACCGCAACGAGCTGGTCGACCACCTCAGGAGCACCGGCACCCGGGACGTGGTCTTCCTGACCGGGGACATCCACACCTCGTGGGCCAACGAGGTGACCACCCGGTCCACGCTGTTCGAGCCGGCCGCGGCGGAGTTCGTCGTCCCGTCGGTGACCAGCGACAACGTCAACGACTTCCTCAAGCTGCCGGCCGGCAACGCGCTGAGCCAGCTCGGCGCCGGGCTGATCCGCTCGACCAACCCGCACGTGCGCTGGGCCGAGCTGGACGGGCACGGGTACGGCGTGCTCGACGTGACGCCGCAGCGGTGCCGGATGGACTGGTACCACCTGGCCGACCGGACCAGCAGCACCAGCGGCAGCCGGTGGGTGGCCGGCTGGTCGGTGGGGACGGGTTCCTCCCGCCTACGCGCCGAGAGCGCCCCGGTGTGAAGACGCCGCTGGCCGGCACCCCGTGTTCGGGGTGCCGGCCAGCGGCGTTTGCTTGGG
>NZ_JBSSLX010000202.1:0-10679 GCF_053890995.1 Micromonospora sp. I033
CAGGTCGGTGTCGGCGGCCAGCAGGTCACGCTTCCAGTTCCGGCACCGCACCACCTCCAGCTCCACCGGCCTTCCGGCGTCGGCGGGCAGGAACTCCGCGTTGAAGAACCGGGCCAGTTCGCCGACGGTCATGCCGTGCTGCTGGATGATCTCCTTCAGCCCCACGCCGGACGTGAAGCCGGGCGTCATCATCGGCCCGTACGCCCGCCCGCCGACCGGGTTGGGCCGGTCGAGGACGACGTACCGCCTGCCGACGCGGGCCGCCGCGACCATCGAGGTGTACATCGTCCAGATGTAGGTGTAGAAGCGGGCGCCCACGTCCTGGATGTCGAAGACGACGGTGTCCACATCGGCCTGGGTGAACAGGCTCTCCCACTTGGCCTGGCTGGCGCCGTACGCGTCGTAGACCGTGATGCCCGTGCGGGCGTCCGTCCCGGTGCCCTCGCTGCCGCCGGCCTGGGCGGACCCGCGGAACCCGTGTTCGGGGCCGAACGCCGCGACGACCTGCACGCGGCCCGACTCGTGCATGAGGTCGACCAGGTGCCGGTAGGCCGAGTCGACACCGGTGGGGTTGGACACCACCCCCACCCGCTGGCCGGCCAGGGCGGCGAAGCCGGAGTCGACCAGCACGTCCAGGCCGGTCGCCACCCGACGGATGCCGGGTACCGCCTGCCCCGGGGTGCCCGGCGCCGCCGCGGCGACCGCGCCCGCGGTGATCGCGCCGGCGCCGGCCAGGAATTTTCTGCGCTCCATCATGACCTCCTCGTCCGAGGTCATTGAAACTTAGCTACAGCTCGATGGCCGGTCAAGGAAGGTTCCCTACAAAGGCGTCAGCCGAGGGGCAGCACCTTCTCGATCGCGGCGCGCAGCTCCGGGGCGTCGGGCGTGACCGTGGGGGCGAACCGCGCGGCCACCGTGCCGTCCGGCGCGACGAGGAACTTCTCGAAGTTCCACCGCACGTCGCCGGTGTGCCCCTCGGCGTCCGGGATGGACACCAGCTCGGCGTAGAGCGGGTGCCGGTGCGGGCCGTTCACGTCGACCTTCTCGGTCAGCGGGAAGGTCACGCCGTAGTTGACCTGGCAGAACTCCTCGATCTCGGCGGCGGCGCCGGGCTCCTGGCCGGCGAACTGGTTGCACGGCACGCCGAGCACGGTGAGGCCCCGGTCCGCGTACTCGTCGGCGAGGGCCTGGAGGCCGGCGTACTGCGGGGTGAGGCCGCACCGGGAGGCGACGTTCACCACCAGCAGGGCGCGGCCGCGGTAGTGGTCGAGGTCGGCCGGGCCGCCGGAGAGAGCGTCGATCTGCACGTCGAAAACGGTCATGGGACGAGGCTACGGGCCCGTGCGGGCCGGCCGACGCCGGACCCGATGAATCGATGCATCTACATCTTGACGAAGTGATGACGCGTGAGTAGCGTCTCAGCATCCAATCTGGAAAGTTTCCTAACTGTTTGGGGAGACGCCGTATGAAGAGATCGCTCCGCCGGGCCCTCTGGGCCGGCGCCGTGGTCGCGCTCGCGGTCGCGGCGGTGCCGATGGCGACCGCCTCCGCCGCGGGCAGCGTCACCGCCACGTTCACCAAGGTCCAGGACTGGGGGACCGGTCACGAGGGAAGGGTGACCGTCACCAACGGCACCAGCGCCAGCGTCGACACCTGGCGCATCGAGTTCGACCTGCCGGCGGGCACCACCATCAGCAGCTCCTGGGATGCCGACGTCACCAGCAGCGGCAACCACTACGTGGCGGTCAAGAAGAGCTGGGCCGGCCCGCTCGCCGCCGGCGCCAGCTTCAGCTGGGGCTACAACGGCACCGGGGCGTACAAGGCGCCGCTGAACTGCACGGTCAACGGAGCGTCCTGCTCCGGCGGCACTCCTCCGCCGACGACGACCCCGCCGCCGCCCACCACGCCTCCGCCGAGCGGGAGCAAGAAGGTGGTCGGCTACTTCGCCGAGTGGGGCGTCTACGGCCGCAACTACCACGTGAAGAACATCCACACCAGCGGGTCGGCGGCCAAGCTCACCCACATCCTGTACGCCTTCGGCAACACCACCGGCGGCCGGTGCAGCATCGGTGACAGCTACGCCGACTACGACAAGGCGTACACCGCCGCGGACAGCGTCGACGGCGTGGCCGACACCTGGGACCAGCCGCTGCGCGGCAGCTTCAACCAGCTGCGCAAGCTGAAGAAGATGTACCCGCACCTCAAGGTGATCTGGTCCTTCGGCGGCTGGACCTGGTCGGGTGGCTTCACCCAGGCCGCGCAGAACCCGGCCGCGTTCGCCGACTCCTGCTACTCGCTGGTCGAGGACCCGCGCTGGGCGGACGTCTTCGACGGCATCGACGTCGACTGGGAGTACCCGAACGCCTGCGGCCTCCAGTGCGACAGCAGCGGCCCGAACGCGTTCAAGAACGTGGTCAGCGCGCTGCGGAGCAAGTTCGGCTCCAGCGCCCTGGTCACCGCGGCGATCACCGCCGACGGCAGCAACGGCGGCAAGATCGACGCGGCCGACTACGCCGGCGCGACGCCGTACCTCAACTGGCTCATGCCGATGACGTACGACTACTTCGGTGCCTTCAACGCCCAGGGGCCGACGGCGCCGCACTCCCCGCTCTACTCCTACACCGGCATCCCGCAGCAGGGCTTCTGGTCCGACGCGGCGATCCAGAAGCTCAAGTCCAAGGGCATTCCGTCCGACAAGCTCCTGCTCGGCATCGGCTTCTACGGCCGGGGCTGGACCGGCGTCACCCAGACGGCTCCCGGTGGCACCGCCACCGGACCGGCGCCCGGCACCTACGAGCAGGGCATCGACGACTACAAGGTGCTCAAGAACACCTGCCCGGCCACCGGCACGGTCGGCGGCACCGCCTACGCCAAGTGCGGCAGCAACTGGTGGAGCTACGACACCCCGGCGACCATCGGCGGCAAGATGACCTACGCGAAGAACCAGGGCCTCGGTGGCGCGTTCTTCTGGGAGCTCTCCGGTGACACCAGCAACGGTGAGCTGATCGGCGCCATCAAGGGCGGTCTCGGCTGAGCCGAGGGCCGACGCACCACCCACCCGGCGGGGAGGGGCCGCACCGGCCCCTCCCCGCACGGTCTCCCGTTCAGGTACGGATGCTGCGGGCCCGGTGCTCGCGGGGCGAGAACCCGTACGCGGCACGGAAGGCGCGGCTGAAGTGCGCCCGGTCCCGGAAGCCCCAGCGGGCGGCGACCCTGTGGACGGCGAGGTGCCGCAGCCCCGGGTCGGCCAGGTCCCGGAAGCAGCCGTCCAGCCGGGCCGTGCGGATCAGGGCCGCCACGGTCGTGCCGGTGTCGTCGAAGAGCCGGTGCAGTGCGCGCACCGACATGTGGTGCGCCTCCGCGACGGCGGTCGGCGTGAGCCCGGGGTCGGCCAGGTGCTCCCGGATCCACGCCTCCACCCGGGCCCGCAGGCCGGTGACCCGCACCTCCACCGGGAGTTCCCGTTCGGCCTCCAGATGCCGGGCCAGGGTGCCGGCGATCAGGTCCAGGGCGATCCGGTCGAGCCGCGGCGCGTCCGAGGCGTCGTACTGCTCGGGGTGGCCCACCAGCCGGCGCAGGAAGGTGGCCAACAGGGCGCCCATCCCGGTGTCGGCGGGGATCTTCGCGGCGAGCAGCGCCGCCACCCGGCGCGGCGGCAGCGGCAGCGCCCGGTGCGGCACCAGCACGGTCAGCGTCTCCAGCGCGTCGGCGGCCCGGTCCGGCACCTGCCGGGAGCCGTGCGGGCGGACGGTGTCGATGAGGGCGAAACCGGACGGGTCGAGCCGGCCCGACTGCCGCTGCTGCGACACCACGCCGTGGCCGTTCAGCGGCAGGGCGAGCTGGTAGAGCTCGGGGTCCGAGCTGTGGATCAGCCGGGGGGTACGGGACAGCTCCAGCGACGGGTACCGCCAGACGCCGAGCCGGACCACCCCAAGGTCGACGGCCCGGGCCGAGGCGGCGAAGTCGCCCGCGTGCGGGGTGCTGATCCGGGCCGCCGCCGACTCGCGGGCGACCACGTCCTGCCAGAAGTCGAACCGCTCGGCCGGGGGCAGCCAGGCGGTGTCGACCGATGCCACGGCGAGGATGACCGTCACCTCCTTCAGGGGTACGCCATTGTCGGTGCCCGCCGGCCCGGCGTCCACTCGTGGGGCCGGACGCCGATCCGCGCGCCGCTCTGGCCGGTCGGGGCGATCCGCGCGAGGATGGGCAGGTCGTCGGGGACCGGTGGCAGCCGCCGGGCGGCCCGGCGGGCCGGCATCCGACGACGTCGATGTGACAGACTCGCCGCTCGGCATGTCCCGATGTCCGCGCCGATGGAAGGGGACCGATGGGCCCGACGCACCCGAGAGCGGTGGCCGGCGGGGCGCTGCTCGCGCTCCTGACGGTCACGCTGGCCGGCTGCGGCCTCGGCGGCGGGGACGACCCCGCGGGCGCCCCCGCCAGCCAGTCGCAGCGGGCGCCGGCCGAGGAGGCGGCGACCAAGAGCCGGGAGCGGGTCCAGGCGTACCTCGACGCGATGGCGGCCAAGGACGTCGACGCCGGGCGCAGCCAGCTCTGCGCGCCCATGCAGGCCGCCTTCGACGGCGCCGCCACCGGCCCCAACGGGGACTTCGCCGACCATTTCACCGTCCCGCAGGCCACCATCACCGACGTCCGGTCCGGCCCGCACGGCCAGGAGGTCACCACCACGGTCACCGTCGCCGTCGGCTCCCGCAAGGCCACCCGGTCGCTGCTGTTCACCGTCACCCGTACCGGTGCCGACTGGTGCATCGCCGGCGAGGCGCCCGGCGGCAACACCCCGGGGCCGGCGGCCACCCCCTGACCCGGCACCCGTCCCGACCTGCGGCGGTTCCCGGATGTGGCGGTGATCTCCCAACCACCGGAACCGTCCCCCTCGGCGGCAGGCCGCCCCGGCCGTCGCCGTACGCTTTCTCCCATGCGCCATGAGTGGCATCAGCTGAGTCACCCCGCCGTGGGCAGCCCGGGGCTGCAGACCAGTCGCCCGACCGTCGACTCCGCCGAGGACGCGGCCCTCGGCCTGGACCGCTGGCGGGAGCTCCCGCGGGCGCAGACCCCGCCCTGGCCGGACCAGGAGCAGGTCGCCGAGGTCTGCAAGGTGCTGGACACGGTGCCGTCGGTGGTCGCCCCCTACGAGGTCGACCAGCTCCGGCAGCGGCTGGCCCTGGTCTGCGAGGGCAAGGCGTTCCTGCTCCAGGGCGGCGACTGCGCGGAGACCTTCGCCGACAACACCGAGAGCCACCTGCTGGCCAACGCCCGCACCCTGCTCCAGATGGCGATCGTGCTGACCTACGGCGCGTCGCTGCCGGTGGTCAAGGTGGCCCGGGTCGCCGGCCAGTACACCAAGCCCCGGTCCCTGCCGACCGACGCGCGGGGCCTGCCGGCCTACCGCGGCGACATGATCAACTCGCTGGAGGCCACGCCGGAGGCGCGGGTCGCCGACCCGCAGCGCATGATCCGGGCGTACGCCAACTCGGCCGCCGCCATGAACATGCTCCGGGCGTACCTGGCCGGCGGGCTGGCCGACCTGCACGCGGTGCACGACTGGAACAAGGGCTTCGTCAAGCAGTCCCCGGCCGGCGAGCGTTACGAGGCGATCGCCCGGGAGATCGACCGGGCGCTGGCCTTCATCCGGGCCTGCGGGATGACCGACGACGAGGCGCTGCGCACCGTCACCCTCTACTGCTCGCACGAGGCGCTGGCGCTGGAGTACGACCGGGCCCTCACCCGGATCTCCGGCGGCCGGGCGTACGGCCTGTCCGGGCACTTCCTCTGGGTCGGCGAGCGGACCCGGCAGCTCGGCGGCGCCCACCTCGACTTCATCTCCCGGATCGCCAACCCGATCGGGGTGAAGCTCGGGCCGACCACCACGCCGGACGAGGCCATCGAGCTCTGCGAGAAGCTCAACCCGGACAACGTCCCCGGCCGGCTCACCCTGATCAGCCGGATGGGCAACCACCGGGTCCGGGACGCCCTGCCCCCGATCGTCGCCAAGGTCACCGCCGCCGGCGCCAAGGTGGTCTGGCAGTGCGACCCGATGCACGGCAACACCCACGAGTCCTCGAACGGCTACAAGACCCGGCACTTCGACCGGATCGTCGACGAGGTGCTCGGCTACTTCGAGGTGCACCGCGGCCTGGAGACCCACCCGGGCGGCCTGCACGTCGAGCTGACCGGCGAGGACGTCACCGAGTGCCTCGGCGGCGCCCAGGGCATCGAGGACCTCGACCTGCCCGACCGGTACGAGACCGCCTGCGACCCGCGACTGAACACCCAGCAGTCGCTGGAGCTGGCCTTCCTGGTTGCGGAGATGTTGCGTGGCTGACGAACTGATCGATCTTCGTTCCGACACCGTGACCCGGCCGACCGCCGGGATGCGGGAGGCGATGGCCACCGCCGAGGTGGGTGACGACGTCTACGCCGAGGACCCGACGGTCACCGCGCTGGAGGCCGAGGTCGCCGCGATCTTCGGGCACGAGGCGGCGCTGTTCGCCCCGACCGGCTCGATGGCCAACCAGATCGCCCTCCAGCTCCTCGTCCCGCCGGGGGACGAGCTGCTCTGCGACGCCGACGCGCACGTGGTCACGTACGAGATCGGCGCGGCGGCCGCGTACGGCGGGATCTCGTCGCGGACCTGGCCGGCGGTGGGCGCGGAGATCGACCCGGAGGTGGTGGCCGGGATGGTCCGGCCGGACGGCTACTTCGCGGTGCCGACCCGGGCCATCGCCGTCGAGCAGACCCACAACCGGGGCGGCGGCGGGGTGATCCCCCTGGCCACCCTGCGCGAGCTGCGCCGGGTCGCCGACGACCACCGGCTCGCCCTGCACTGCGACGGCGCCCGGATCTGGCACGCGCACGTCGCCGACGGGGTGCCGCTGGCCGAGTACGGCGCGCTCTTCGACACCCTCTCGGTCTGCCTCTCCAAGGGCCTCGGCGCCCCGGTCGGCTCGCTGGTGGTCGGCAGCGCCGAGAAGATCGCCCGGGCGCGGTTCGTCCGTAAGCGGATGGGCGGCGGCATGCGGCAGGTCGGCATCCTGGCCGCCGCCGGCCGGTACGCCCTGGCGCACCACGTCGACCGGCTCGCCGAGGACCACGCCAAGGCCGCCCGGCTGGCCGAGGCGGTCGCCCCGTACGGGGTGCTCGCGACCGTGGTGCGGACCAACATCGTCCCGCTCGACCTGGCCAAGCACCCGCTCGACGCGCCCGCCCTGGCGGCGGCCGCCCGGGCGCAGGGCCTGCTGATCTCCGTGCTCGGCCCGCGTACGGCCCGCCTGGTCACCCACATGGACGTCGCCGACGCCCAGATCGACCGCGCCGCGGAGATCCTCACCGGCCTCCTCCGCGCCTGACCCCCTCGTTGATCAAGAGGTTTGCGTCATCCGCAGCGCGGATCCCGACGCAAACCTCTTGATCAACACGATTGGGGGGTCAGGGGTGGAGGCGTTTGAGGGTGGCGATGTCGGCGGCGTGGCCGACGTGCTTCTCCGTCGGGGTTTCCACCAGGACGGGGACGCCGGCGGTGGCGGGGTGGCGCATCAGCTCGGCGAACGCGGGCTCGCCGATGGTGCCCTTGCCGATGCTCTCGTGCCGGTCGCGGGTGGAGCCGCACAGGTCCTTCGAGTCGTTCGCGTGCACCAGCTTCAGCCGGTCGGCGCCCACCGCGGCGACCAGCGCGTCCAGCGTGGCGGTCATCCCGCCCTCGGCGGCCAGGTCGTGCCCGGCCGCCCACGCGTGGCAGGTGTCGAAGCAGACGCCCATCATCGGGTGCCGGTCCACCGCGTCCAGGTAGGGGCCCAGGTGCTCGACCCGGGAGGCCAGCGACCGGCCGCCCCCGGCGCTCGGCTCGACCAGCAGCATCGGCCCGCCGCCCGCCGCGCTCTCGTCGAGCAGCGGGAGCAGGGCCGTGCGGACCTGCCGCATGGCCGCCTCGGCGTGGCCCGCGTCGACGGCGCTGCCGGCGTGGAACACCACGGCCTCGGCCCCGATGGCCCGGCCCCGGCGCAGCGCGTGCGCCAGGGTCTCCGCCGACCGCTCGACCGTGGCCGGGGTGGGGGAGCCGAGGTTGACCAGCAGCGAGGCGTGGATGAAGACCGGCAGGCCCCGCTCGCCGCAGCCGTCCCGGAACAGCACGTCCTGCTTCGGGTCGCCCGCCGGCAGCGCCCAGCCCCGGGAGTTGGAGACGTAGACCTGCACCGCCTCGGAGCCGGCCGCGTCGGCGTAGGGCAGCGCCGCCTTGGCCAGGCCGCCCGAGGTGGGGGTGTGCGAGCCGACCCGCCGTCGCCCGCGCACGCTGTCGTCGCTCACAGGCAGGTCACCGTGACCGGGGTGCCGGGCGGCACCGGGGTGTTCTCGCCCGGGTTCTGGAAGCGGGCCACCCCGTTGGGGTTGAGCTGGATGTTGACCGGGAAGCCCTGGCTCTCCAGCACCTGCTTGGCCTGCTGGCAGGGCAGGTCGACGACCCGGGGGACGACCACCTGCGGCGGGCCCTTGCTGATCTCCAGCTTGACCTGGGCGCCCTTCTCCACGCCGGTGCCGTCGGCCGGGCTCTGGCCGAGGATCTCGTCCTTGGGCTTGTCGGAGTCCTTGTAGTTCTCCACCGGGGTCAGCCCGAGCTGGCCGAGGATGGTGCGGGCCTCGCCGAGGCTCTTGCCCACCAGGTTCGGCACGCTCACGGGGGCGCGGCCCTTGCTGAGGATCACCGTCACCTTCGCGCCCGGTTTGACCACCGTGCCCACCTTCGGGTCGGTGGCCAGCACCACGCCGGCCGGCAGCGCGTCGTCGTAGCGGGAGCTGCCCTTCACCGGCACCAGCTTGGCGTCGGTCAGCTCGGCCTGGGCCAGCTCGAAGTCCTTGCCCACCACGTCCGGCACCGGCAGCCGCTCCGGGCCGAGCGACAGGGTGAGGGTGATCGTGCCGCCCTTGACGATCCGGGTGGCGGAGACCGGGTCCTGGCCCAGCACCGTGTCCTTGGGGGTCTTGTCGTCGTGGCGGGGCTCGGCGTAGCGCAGGGTGAAGCCGCCCCGGGCGGCCTGCGCCTCCGCGTCGGCCTTGGTCAGGCTCACCAGCTGCGGGGCGACCGTGTAGCGGCCCACCCCGAACCACCAGCCGCCCACCGCGGCCACCAGGCCGAGCACCACGGCCGCCGCGGCGACCGCCAGCCGCCCGCGCGGCGACCCCATCACCCGGGTACGCAGCCCGGCCAGCCGGGTGCCCAGGCCCTCGTCCTCGACGGCGCGGCGCCGGTGCGGGCGCTGGCCGCCGCCCTCGGGCAGCCGGGCCCAGGCCGGGCGCTCGACCGGGTGGACCGCCGCCACCATCATGGTGGGCTGCGCGAGCACGGCCGTCTCGTCGCTCACCTGCCGCAGCACGGCGGTGTGCGCGTTGCCGTTGCCCAGCTCGTCCCGGGCGGTCTGCACCTCGGCCAGCAGCGCGCCGGCGTCGGCCGGGCGGGCGGCGGGGTCGCGCCGGGTGGCCCGGGCGACCAGCTCGTCGAGGACCGGGGGCAGCGCCGGCACCAGGGTCGACGGGGCCGGCACGTCCCGGTCGACGTGCTGCCAGGCGACCTCCACCGGGCGGTCGCCGTCGTAGGGCACCCGGCCGGTGAGCATCTCGAACAGCACGATGCCGGCGGAGTAGACGTCGGTTCGCGCGTCCGCGTGGCCCTGGGTGACCAGCTCCGGCGCGACGTACGCCACGGTGGCCATGAGCTGGTTGCCGTTCTCCTCCTCGGCGCTGGCCTCGACCGCGCGGGCCAGCCCGAAGTCGGCCACCTTGACCACGCCGTCCACCAGGCTGGTGCCGCCGGTGGGCGCCTCGGCGACCAGCACGTTCTCCGGCTTGACGTCGCGGTGCACGAGGCCGGCCCGGTGGGCGGCGGCGATCGCGGCGAGCATCTGCTCGGCGATCGCCAGCGCCTCGTCCGGGTTGAGCCGGCGCCGCTCGGCCAGCACGTCGCGGAGGGTGCGACCGCGCACGTACTCCATCACCAGGTAGGGGAGGCCGGCGTGGCTGCCCTGGTCGTAGACCGCCACCACGTTGGGGTGGGTGAGCCGGGCGATGGTCTTCGCCTCGTCGGTGAAGCGCTCGACGAAGCCGGCCATCCGGGCCCGGGCCTCGGGCGCCTGGGTCGGGTGAATGATCTTGACCGCCACGGTGCGCTCCAGGCGCTCGTCGGTGGCGGTGTACACGGTCGCCATGCCGCCGCGGGCCACGCGACCGCGAATGCGGTAGCGCCCGTCGATCAGCGAGCCCAGCAACGTGTCGGCGACCTGTGTGTCCATCGGCAGGCAGTCTATGTGTCGGGAGGGTGAAGGTTGAACAGGATGCTACAGCCGGGTTCGGACGGCCGTGGAACGCCGCACCCTCCCGCCGGGGTACGGGGTGCCGCCGACCGCCCCCGGCGGGCGCGTGGCAGGGTGGTCGGGTGACCGATTCCGTACCCGCCGCCACCGGCGCCGACCTGCCCGGGCCGACCGACCCGGCCGGCTGGCTGACCCTGCCGGACGTGGCCGAGCGCCTCGACCTGTCGATCAGCAAGGTGCACCAGATGATCCGCGACCGGGAACTGCTCGCGGTGCGCCGCGACGGCGTCCGCCGGATCCCGGCCGACCTGGTGGCCAACCGCACCGTGCTCAAGCACCTGCCCGGCGTGCTCAACCTGC
>NZ_JBSSLX010000203.1:0-10673 GCF_053890995.1 Micromonospora sp. I033
CGTCGGGAAGGCACGCGATTCCTGACGCAAACCTCTTGATCAACAGCGCAAAGCGGGTCAGGACGAGTAGTGCTGGTCGTGGGCCTGGCGGGGGGCGCAGACCGAGGCGCGGCTGCAGGAGCAGCGGGAGCCGTCGGCGTCCAGGCGGACCGTCACCGAGTCACGGGGGACGCTGTGGCCGACCACCTTGCCGTCGCCCTCCGGGGTGGAGACGCGGCTGCCGATCGCCGGGGCGGACTCCTGGAACCGCTGGTAGAGCGGGTGTTCGTACTTGAGGCAGCACATCAGCCGGCCGCACGCGCCGGAGATGCGCAGCGGGTTGAGCGGCAGGTCCTGGTCCTTGGCCATCCGGATGGTCACCGGCTCGAAGTCGGTGAGGAAGGTGGCGCAGCACAGGTCCCGCCCGCAGGAGCCGATCCCGCCCTGCACCCGCGCCGAGTCGCGCGCGGAGAGCTGCCGCAGCTCGACCCGGCAGTGCAGGGTCGCCCCCAGGTCGCGCACGAGAGACCGGAAGTCGACCCGGTGCGGCGCCGTGAAGTAGACGGTGGTGCGGTCGCTGCCGGTCTCCGGTGTGGCGAAGACGTGGTCGATCGCCACCACCTTCATCGGCAGGCCGTGCTCGCGGATGAGCCGCTTGGCGGCCACCTTGGCGTCGGCCTTGCGCCGGCGCAGCAGCTCGTCACGGCGGAGGTCGTCCTCCCCGGCCAGGCCGGCGAGCCGGGGGAAGCCGCTGGTCTCCTCGCTGACCCACTGCGCCGCCCAGACGCACTCGGCCACCTCGGGCCCCTCGTCGGTGGGCACCAGCACCTTGTCGCCCACCTGGGGACGCAGCTCACCGGGGTCGAGGTAGTAGAGGCGCCCGTACCGGTTGAAGCTGACCGCGCAGAGCATGCCCATGCCCACCACCCTACGACCTCCGGGCGGCTCCGGCCCGGCCGCCCGTCGCCGTCCGGTCACCCGGCGCAGCGATCCATGATTGTCGACTCGACCCAATCGATCCCGACCCCTCGTGTCGTTGATCCTCGCCCGGACGGCTGAAACATGAGTCAGCTACGGGACAAACGGCGGTCGACCGCGTTGAGTGAAGCCATACCTGCGGGGGGTGCAGGGGAAGGCCACGGCGTCGCCGCCGGAGCCCGGCCACGGCCGGTTCGGCGTGCGACGCCGTGGACCTGCCAGCCCCCGTCAGTGCCCGATCCGCGTGGCGCCGCCGTAGTGGGGTGCGGTCGGCGTGCGGTCCCGCCAGGTCGTCTCGGCCAGGCTCGGCGCCCACTGGCGCAGCAGCGTCTCCGCGCCGTCGTAGGCCACGCCGAGCACGCCCAGCACCCGGGTGGCGATCTCGGCGGCCGCGAGCGCTCCGGACCGGCCGGCGTCAGCGCCCGGGCGGGTGGCGGCGTGCACGGTGACCGCCTCGGCCGAGCGCAGCACCTCGGCCAGCGCCCGGGCCAGCGCGACGCGGCTGCCCTCCACCCAGTCGGCCAGCGCGTCGGCGTAGCCGGCGGTCGACTCCAGCCGCCCGACCAGGCTCTCCGGCCCCTCGTCGAGGTGGCGGAGCAGGGCGCCGCGCGCCTCGTCGTACGCCCCGGCGGCCGGCCCGGACCAGGCGACCGGGTCGGCGAGCATGGCGCAGGTGTCGTCGTAGCCCCGGACGAGCCGGCGCACGGCGTGCCCGGCGCCGGCCAGAGGCGCGGGATGCAGGTCGAGGAACTCGCGCACGGCCGCGCCGGGAAGCACCTGCATCCGGCGCAGCAGCGGCCAGAGCCGGTGCCCCTCGGGCGCGCCGGCGGCGAGCAGCGCGTCGACCCGGACGAGCAGGTCGAGACCCGGCTCGGCGAGGCGGTCGAGCGCGTCCATCAGGCCTCCCGGGCCAGCCGCCGCCCGACGGACTCGTCCGTGGCGGAGTAGCGGTCGGCGGCGCTGCGCAGGGCGGCCGCGGCGGCGGCCAGCCGGGTGGCGGCGGCCTGCGCCTCGCGGGCCCGGTCGCCGGTGGCCGCGGTCCACTGCCGGTGCAGGGCCCGGCCGATCTCGCCGGGCCGGCCGGTGGCCTGGGCGCCGAACGCGGGGTGGGGCGGGTCGGTGGCGGTCACCGTGCGGGCCAGCGTGGCGAGGGTCGCGCCGGCCTCGTCGAGGCGGTCGGCGAGCGCGCGCAGCGTGTCCATGTCAGGCTCCCGCCAGCGGCCGGTAGGCCGCGAAGGTCTCGTTGTGCAGCTTCTCCCGGGCCCACTGTGCGGCGTCGGCGGCGGCGGTGACCGCGGCCTGCACCGATCCGGCCACGTCCCGGGGGCTGCGCTGGTGCAGCGGGCCGAGGAAGCGCACGTCGGTGATGCGCCCGCCAGCGGTCACCACCACCTCGACGAGGCCGTCCGGCGAGCGGACGGTGACCTCGACCGTCGACACCGCCTGGTCGAACTCGGCCTGGAGGGTCTCTATGCGGCGGTAGCGGTGGACCGCCTCCTCGATCCAGGCCTCGTCGATCTCCCCCCGCGGCATCGGCGGACTCCTCCCGGCTGACCCTCGTCACTGAGCGTGCCGCCATCGTCACCGCGGCCACACCGGACCGTACCGCAGTCAACAAAGCCTGTCGATGCCCTGTGGACAACGTTGCAGGGTGGTGGTCAGCCCTTCCACAGGGCGAGCATCATGGCCTCCACCGCGATCCGCGGCTTGACGTTCGCCTCGATCGCCGCCCGGCACTCCAGCACGGCCTCCAGCCGGCGCAGCGCCCCCTCGGCGTCCCACTTCTGCGCACCGGCCCCGGCGAGCGCCGCGGTGTCGGTGTGCACGGGCGCGACCGGCGCCCGCAGCGCCATGGTCAGCGCGTCCCGGTAGAAGCCGGCCAGGTCGACCAGGGCCCGGTCGAGCGCGTCCCGCTGGGCCCGGGTGGCCCGCGACTTCTGCCGCTTCTCCAGGTCCTTGAGCTGCCCGGCGGCGCCCCGCATGGCGCCGGCCGCGCCCCGGCCGGTGCCGCCCGCGCCGAGCGCGGTCTGGAGCGCGGCCTTCTCCGCCTCGTCGACCTCGGCCACCGACGCGGCGGCCTCCGCCTCGGCCGCCTCGATCAGCGCGGAGGCGGCGTCGAACGCGGCACCGACCCCGGTCAGCCGGCGCGGCACGGCGAGCACGGCGTCACGGCGCTGCCGGGCCTCCGGGTCGCGGGCCAGCCGCCGGGCCCGGCCCACGTGTCCCTGCGCCGCCGCGGCGGCCCACTCGGCCACGTCGGGGGCGATGCCGTCCCGGCGTACGAGCACCTCGGCCACCGCGCCGGCCGGCGGCTGCCCCAGCGGCACGACCCGGCACCGCGACCGGATGGTCACCGAGATGTCGTCCGGGTGCGTGGAGGGGGCGCAGAGCAGGAAGACGGTACGCGGGGGCGGCTCCTCGATCGCCTTGAGCAGCGCGTTGCCGGCGGCCTCGGTGAGCCGGTCGGCGTCCTCGATGATGACGATCTGCCACCGGCCGCCGGACGGCGTGCTGGCCGCCCGCAGCACCAGCGCCCGCATCTCGCTCACGCCGATGGAGAGCCCCTCGGGCACCACCAGGCGGACGTCGGCGTGGGTGCCGGCCAGCGTGGTGTGGCAGCCGGGGCAGCGGCCGCAGCCGGTGCCGTGCACGCACTGCAACGCCGCGGCGAAGGCGCGCGCGGCGACCGACCGGCCGGATCCGGGCGGCCCGGTGAAGATCCAGGCGTGGGTCATCCCGGCGCCGGGATCGGCCCCCTCCGGGCCGGCGGGGGTCGGCTCGTCGAACTCCTCGGCGAGCGCGTCGAGGGCGTCGTCGCCGGCCGGGCCCGCTCCGCCGGCCGACACCGGGGCGGCGGCCCGCAGCACGGCGGCGGCCGAGGCGGCGGCCCGGCGCAGCGTGACCACCGCCTCGTCCTGCCCGACCAGGTCGGCGAAGACGTCCGTCATCGTGGCGGGCGTTCCATCGTCACCAGCTCCGCGTCGGATAACTCGGGCTGGACCGTGGTGTCGGGGCCCTGGGCCGGGCGCGGGTGCACGATGGCGGCCGGGTCGACGAGGAACTCGTCCACCCGCCGGGCGACCGCCGCGGCGATCTCCTCGACCGGGCGGCTCGCGTCGAGGACCAGGTAGCGCTTGGGGTCGGCGGCGGCCAGGTCGAGGAAGGCGTACCGGACCCGCTCGTGGAACGCGAGCGACTCGGCCTCCAGCCGGTCGGCGCCCTGGTTGCGGGAGTCGACCCGGGACATGCCGGTGCGCGGGTCGACGTCGAGGAGCACCACCAGGTCGGGCTTGAGCCCGCCGGTCGCCCACGAGGAGAGCCAGGAGACCTCCTGCACCGGCAGGGTCCGCCCGGCCCCCTGGTACGCCAGGGACGAGTCGACGTACCGGTCGCTGATCACCACGGCGCCACGGATCAGGGCCGGCCGGACGACGGTGGCGACGTGGTGCGCCCGGTCGGCGGCGTAGAGCAGGGCCTCGGAGCGCGGCGACGGGGCCTCGTCGCCGGAGGTCTCCAGCACCAGCGAGCGGATCCGCTCGCCGATGCCGGTGGCGCCCGGCTCCCGGGTGACCACGACGTCCCGGCCCTGCCCGCGCAGCCGGTCGGCGAGTGCGGCGAGCTGGGTGGACTTGCCGGCGCCCTCGCCGCCCTCGAAGACCACGAAGAGACCGCTGGAGACGAAGGGCTCCGCCGGCATCAGCGGGCGGCCCCGGATCGAGCCCCAGAGGTCGGCCAGGACCGGCACGCCCTTCTTGTCGTCCATCTGGCCGAAGGCGCTGATCCCGGCGAAGATGCCGGCGGCGCCCGCGGCGAGCAGCAGCAGGCGGGTCGAGGAGACCGAGATGCCCAGGTCGGCGATGGTGAGCTGGCGCGAGCCACCGACGCCGACCAGGAGGCTGCTCAGCGCGATGGCCAGGATCAGCACCAGCCGGGTGCCGATCTGCACCACCGCGAAGACCCGGCCGCGCACCTCGTCGGCGACCTCGCCGCCGAGCAGCGTGGTGCCGGCCAGGAAGGCCATGCCGGCGCCCGCGCCGACCAGGATCGCGCCGAGCATGGCCATGGACAGGTGGATGGCGAAGGCGAGCACCAGCACGGAGGCGCTGGCCAGCACGATGCTCATGCCGAACCAGCGGCGCCGGGACATGTCCCGGACGATCATCGGGCCGGCCCCGATGCCGATCGCCAGGCCGATGAAGATGGCGCCGAAGAGCAGGTAGAACGCGGCGTCACCGGCGCCGAGCGAGGCGGCAAAGAACTTCGCCGTGCCGATCACGATGCCGCCGCCGGCGAAGGCGCCGAAGATGCCCAGCACGAGGCCGCGGACCAGCGGCGTCTGGCCGATGAACCGCCAGCCCTCGGTGAACTGGCGCGTCATGCTCTGCTCGGTGCGCTCCCGCTCGGTGGCCTGCGCCTGGCTGATCTCCTTGATCCCGACGGCCACCACGATCGCCGTGGCCAGCCGGGAGAGCGCGTTGAACCAGAGGGCGAGCTGTGCCGGCTCCGCCCAGGACGGCATCTCGCCGCCGGTGACCCCGCGGATGCTCCGGTCGAGCACCGCCAGGCCGATGGCCGCGGCGATCGGGGTGAGGCCGTACGTGGTGATGAGGGTGAGCTGGTTGGCGCTCTCCAGCCGGGCGCGCGGGATGAGGTTGGGGACCGCGGCCTCCTTGGCCGGGATCCACATCAGGGTGACCGTCTCGATCAGGAAGGTGGCCACCAGCGCCCAGCTGACCACCAGTCCGCTGCCGGCCCCGGTGAGGGCGACCAGCGGGATGGAGGCGAAGAGCAGGAAGCGCAGCACGTCGCAGATGACCATCGTCCAGCGCCGGTCGAACCGGTCGGCGAACACGCCCGCCACCGGCCCGAGCAGCAGCGCGGGGAGCAGCCGGATGGCGATGGTCGTGCCGAAGGCGGCACCCTTGGCGGTGCTGCCGGAGACCTGGGAGGCGGCGAAGACCGAGGTGGCGAGCAGGCCGAGCCAGTCGCCGAAGGAGGCCGCGCCGAGCACGATCCACAGCCGGCGGAACGGCCGGATGCGCAGCACCGACCGGATGGCGGCGGCCCCGGAGCGGTCGGCCTGCGCCGACGGCGACGACACGCCGGGCGACTCGCCGTTGTTCTGGCTTTCGATGGCCGTACCTCCACGTGCCGGCCCAGAGCTGGGCATCCCCGGTGGAACACTCTAGTCGCGGCGAGATGCGTCCCCCTCCGCGACATTCGCCTGCTCGCCGAGCCTAGGCCGCCGGGACCACCACCCGCAGCCCGGACAGACGCGAGGGTATTTCGCATTGCCGTCCAGACAGTTAGCGTGCAGACGTGGCCACCGACCGAGACAAACTTCGCGATCGCCTCGATCGGGCGACCGCCCACCTCGACCCGCCGTACGCGGTGGTCGATCTCTCCGCCTTCGATGCCAACGCGGACGCGCTGGTCGACCGGGCCGCGGGCAAGCCGGTCCGGATCGCCAGCAAGTCGGTCCGGGTCCGCGAGCTGCTGACCCGGGCGCTGGGTCGGCCCGGCTGGCACGGCGTGATGGCGTTCACCCTCCCCGAGGCGCTCTGGCTCGCCCGCAGCGGCGTCAGTGACGACGTGCTGGTCGCCTATCCGACCGCCGACCGGCGGGCGCTCGCCGAACTGGCCGCCGACCCGGCGCTCGCCGACGCGGTGACCCTCATGGTCGACGACGCCGGGCAGCTCGACCTGGTCGACCAGGTCTGCCCGCCCGGGCGCCGGCCGGCACTGCGGGTCTGCCTCGAACTGGACGCCTCCTGGCGACCCCTCGGCGGCCGGGTGCACGTCGGCGTCCGGCGGTCCCCGGTGCACAGCGCCGGGGCGGCCGGCACGCTCGCCGCCACCGTCGCCGGGCGGCCGGGCTTCCGGCTGGTCGGCCTGATGTCGTACGAGGCGCAGATCGCCGGCCTCGGCGACGCCCCGCCCGGGCAGGCGGTGCTGGGCACGGCCATCCGGGTCACCCAGCGCGGGTCGTACCGGGAACTGCTGGCCCGCCGGGCGGCCGCGGTGGCCGCGGTACGCGAGCACGCCGACCTGGAGTTCGTCAACGGCGGCGGCACCGGCAGCGTGGCCGCCACCAGCGCCGACCCCGCGGTCACCGAGGTCACCGCGGGCTCCGGCCTGTTCGGGCCGACGCTCTTCGACGCGTACCGTGCCTGGCGGCCGACCCCGGCGGCCTTCTTCGCCTGCGCGGTGGTCCGCCGCCCGGGGCCGGGGCTGGCGACCGTGCTCGGCGGCGGCTGGATCGCCTCGGGCCCGGCCGCGGACAGCCGGCTCCCCCGGCCGTGGCTGCCGGCCGGGCTGAAGCTGCTGGGCGCGGAGGGCGCGGGCGAGGTGCAGACGCCGCTGGCCGGCGACGTCGCGACCGCCCTGCGGATCGGCGACCGGGTCTGGTTCCGCCACGCGAAGGCCGGCGAGCTGTGCGAGCACGTCAACGAGGTGCACCTGGTCGACGGCGACAGCGTGGTGGCCACCGTGCCGACCTACCGCGGCGAGGGCCACGCGTTCCTCTAGATGGTGACGGCGGGCCCCGGCGCACCTCGGGAACCCGCCGCTCGTCGTCCTGCCCCGGTCGCACCCCGGGCATCGCACCTTGCCGTCACCGCCGGCACCAGGGCGGTGACGCGCTGCTCAACCCTGCTGGACGGCCTCCGTCCGGGCGTCGACCTGCCGGTGCAGGTATTCCCGGATGAGCGCCTTCGCCTCGACGAGCACCCGCTCGTCGCCCTCGGTCTTCCGGCGGAACGCCAGCTTGATGAGGGAGTCGGCCGCCTCCACCGCGACCTCCAGGTGGAACCGGAGGTCGGGTACGCCGGCCAGACCGAAACGCTCGGTGAGCACCCGGGCGAGCTGATCGGCGATCACCCCGTTGTTGTCCCGCTGCTCGTCCAGCAGGTGCACGTCGACCACGTCGCCGAAGTGCAGGGTACGGAAGCCCGGGACCGTGCGGTGCATCGAGATGTACTCGTCGATCGCCGCGTCGACGCCGTCCCACCAGTGGGTCAGGTCGGTCGAGGCGAACCGCTCGTCGAGCCGCTGGAGATAGGACTCCATCGTGCGCAGCGTCAGCGCCTGCACGATCGCCCGCTTGTCCGGAAAGAACTGGTAGACCGACCCGATCGCCACCTCGGCACGCTCGGCGAGCAGGGTCGTGGTCAAGCCCTCGTACCCCACCTCGTCGACGAGCTCGGCGCAGGCGTCCAGCATCCGCTGGACACGCGCGACACTTCGACCCTGCACCGGTACCCGACGCAGCGGCCCGGTCGTGGCGGCTGGTGTGGACACTCGGCGCCACCCCCCTTCGACGGATGAACATATCTGCACGTCACGAGTCTGTGACTACCGGTACAACGAGCCGGGCTCGATTGCGGTATTTACCAGGTACAACGTTCCTGATATGAAGTCAGTTCATATTCACGTCGAGGAGCGTCCCATGGTCGGCACGCCAGCCGCCTGGTCCAACTGGGCCGGCAACCAGCGCAGCACCGCCGCCCTCACGGTGCGCCCCCGCACCGTCGAGGAGGTCGCCGAGGCGGTCCGCCACGCCGCCGACACCGGCCGGACGATCCGGGCGGTGGGCAGCGGACACTCCTTCACCGGGACCGCCGTCGCCGACGGCCACCGGCTCGACCTCGCCGACCTGGACACCGGGGTCACCGTCGACCCCGCTCGCCGCCTGGTCACCGTACCGGCCGGAATGACCCTGCACACCCTCAACGCCCTGCTCGCCGGCCACGGCCTGGCGCTGCCCAACCTCGGGGACATCGACGCGCAGACCATCGCCGGGGCGCTCTCCACCGGCACCCACGGCACCGGCGGGAAGCTCGGCTGCCTGTCCACCTTCGTCACCGCGTTGACGCTGGTCACCGGGACCGGCGAGGTGCTGCGCTGCTCCGCCGACGAGCACCGCGACGTCTTCGCCGCCGCCCGGGTCGGGCTCGGCGCGGTCGGCGTGCTGGTGGAGGTCACGCTGCGCTGCGTCGACGCCTTCGTGCTCCGCGCCCACGAGCGGCCCGCGGCGCTCGCCGCCGTGCTCGACGACCTGCCCGGCCTCGTCGAACGGCACGACCACGCGGAGTTCTACTGGTTCCCGTACACCGACCGGGTGCAGGTCAAGGCCAACGACCGGGTGCCCGCCGACGACCGGCCGCTGCCCCGCTGGCGCGGCTGGCTCGACGACGAGTTTCTCTCCAACACCGTCTTCGCCGGAGCCTGCCGGCTGGGCCGCGCCGTGCCGGCGCTCGCCCCCGGGATCAGCGCGATCTCCGCCCGGGCGCTCACCGAACGCACCTACACCGGCCGCTCCGACCGGGTCTTCTGCACCCCGCGCCGGGTCCGCTTCGTGGAGATGGAGTACGCGCTCCCGCGCGCCGCCCTGCCCACCGCGCTGGCCGAGCTGCGGCGGATCGTGGACCGGCTGCCGTTCAAGGTGCTCTTCCCGGTCGAGGTGCGGTTCACCGCCGCCGACGACATCTGGCTCTCCCACGGGTACGGGCGGGACTCCGCGTACGTCGCCGTCCACCAGTACGTGGGGATGCCGTACGAACCCTACTTCCGCGCGTTCGAGGAGGTCACCACGGAGCTGGGCGGCCGCCCCCACTGGGGCAAGCTGCACTGGCGAACCGCGGAGTCCCTGGCCACGGCGTACCCGAAGTTCACCGACTTCCTGGCGGTCCGCAAGCGCCTGGACCCCGACAACCGCTTCACCAACCCCTACCTCAACCAGGTGCTGGGCGCCTGACCTGAGGATCTTGGAAGGAAGGGGCCCTATGAGGGCGCTTTCCTTCCAAGATCTCGGCGAGCCGTCAGCCGCGCCAACCGGCGGCCTGGAGGGCGGTGCGGAGTTGGGCGACGACCGTCTCGGGGTCTGCGCGGAGAGCCCACGAGGGGAAGCGGAGGATGCGGTCGCCCTCCACCCAGAGATCGTTCTGCCGGCGCATGTCCGCCCAGGCGTGCGCGGGGTCGAGATGCTGGCCACCGTCCACCTCGACGTGCACCCGCCACTCCTCGAAGTAGGCGTCCAGATAGCGACGACGGCCGGCCGCGTCCCGCCGGACCTTCTGCCGGGTCGGTTCGGGCAGCCCGGCTCGGCGGGCCAGGCTCAGCAGGTCCAGCTCGGCCAGTGAGTGGGCGCCACCAGCGGCGTCCGCGGCGGCGGCCAGGATCAGCCGGCGCCGACGGAGGCGCGGCATCCGGTCGACGACCTCGCGCAGGTCGTCCCCGCTCACCAGGCGCTGCTGAAAGGCCGCCGCGACGATGGCTCGGGCCTGCCCGTCGTCAGGCGCCCACTGAGCCGCGTCGATGATCGACCGGGGCGCCGCCGTCCGGGGCGGCTGCCCAAGCGGCAGCACGTCCCGGTCCGGTAGGTGGCTCGTCCGGTGCGCCCGGACAGCCGTGGGCAGCGGGGCACGACGACGGGCAGCCGGCAGCAGCAGATGCACGACCCGGTCGGGAAACCCGCGCAGGCCGCCGGCCTGGGCGGCGGTGAGCCCGCCGAGCAGCGCGGTGGGCCCGGCGGCCAGCACGGCGATCCATCGCAGCTGGGCCGGGCCGATCGGACCGCTGTGGGCGACCAGGACCGCCCGGTGCACCTGCCGCCAGCGACCGGTCGCCACCCGGTGCCGGATCGCCTTGCGGGTCAGATGCTCCCGCGCCTGCGCCAGGGAGATCACGTCGTCCTGCCGAAAGAGCAACCAGGTCAA
>NZ_JBSSLX010000204.1:0-10662 GCF_053890995.1 Micromonospora sp. I033
AACCGCCGAACGTGCCGGCGCTGTGGCTCCAGATCTGACCGGACGGGTGCGGCCACGCTCCGCGTGCGCCGCACCCGGCACCCGCCGTACCCCGGATCGGAGGGCCGGCATGCGCCACCCGCTCGCCGTCGTCCTGCTCGCCGTGCTGCTCGGCGCGACCGGCTGCACCGGCCAGCCGGCGCCCACCGCCGCGACCCGCCCCGGGCCGGCCGCCGAGACCGCGACCAGCGGCATCGACGCGCTCTTCCTGGCCATGATGGTGGCGCACACCGAGCAGACCCTGGAACTCGTCCAGGTCGGGCTCGACCGCGGCACCGACCCGGAGATCCGCACGCTGATCGCCGCCGTCCGGGCCACCGAGACCGACGAGCTGACCACCATGCGCGGCTGGCTGCGCGAGGCCGGCCCGTCCGCGGTGGCGGCCGCCGAGCGGCACGACCACTCGGGGCACAGCGACGCCGCCGCCGGGCTGGCCCGGCTGCGGGCCGCCCCGCCCGGCGAGGTCGACCGGGTGCTGCTCGACGTGCTCGGCGCGCACCAGCGGACCGCGGCCGACCTGGCCCGCGCCCAGGTCCAGGCCGGCACCAGCACCCGGGTCCGCGACCTCGCCGGCCGGATCGAGCGATCCCGCACCGCCGAGGTCGCGTTGCTGGCGAAACTGGGCGCCCGGTGACCGGATCGCCGGTCAGTCGGGCAGCGACCGGGCCACCAGCAGCGCCCAGCCGAGGCAACCGAGCGCCGCGGTGCTCAGCACCGCACGGACCACGTTCCAGCGCACCCAGGTGCTCTCGAACGCCGCGCGCAGCTCCGCCGGGTCGGCCAGCCGGGCGGCCCCCGCCTCCAGCCGGTCGTTGAGCGGGACGTTCACCGCCGCGGTCACCGCGAGCACCAGCACGTAGAGCACCAGGGCGGCGATCAGCCACGGCAGTGGTCCGCGCCGCCCGGCGGGCAGGTGCAGCAGGACCGCGGCGAGGGAGCAGACCAGGGCGCCACCGAAGCAGAGCGCGAACCAGCCGTTGAGGATGGCCTGGTTGATCGACCGCATGCCGGCGACGAACGCCCGGTCGTCCACCCGGGCCAGGCCCGGCATCACCGCGTAGGCGAAGGCCGCGAAGAGCCCCGCCGTCAGTCCCGTGGTCACCGTGGCCAGCAGCAGCACGCCGGCCCGGAGGTTCGATGCGATCATGGCGTTCATTGGACACCGGGAGCGGTGGACGCTCCATGGCCGGAACGCCGCGAGCCATACGCGAGCGTCTACGCTCGCCGGGTGGACGTCCTCGCCGACGTGCTCCGCGGGCTGCGCGCCCGGGACGCCTTCCTGCTCCGTACCGTGATGGACCCGCCCTGGTCGATCCGGGTCCGCGACGCCGCCCCGCTGAGCGTCACCACGGTGGTCCGGGGCAGCGCCTGGGTGGTGCCCGACGGCGGCGCGCCGGCGCTGCTGAAGCCCGGGGACGTGGCCGTGCTGCGCGGGCCCGACCCGTACACGGTGGCCGACCACCCGGACACGCCGCCACAGGTGGTGATCCATCCCGAGCAGCGCTGCACCACCCTCGGCGGGCAGGAGCTGACCGAGACCATGGCGCTGGGCCTGCGCACCTGGGGCACCCGGCCGGACGGGGCCACCGCCCTGCTCACCGGCACGTACGCCAGCAGCGGCGCGGTCGGCGCCGGCCTGCTCGCGGCCCTGCCGCCCCTGGTGGTGCTGACCGCCGCCGACGGCGACCTGCCGGTCGTCGCGCTGCTCGCCGCCGAGCTGGACCGGGACGGCCCCGGGCAGGAAGCGGTGCTCGACCGGCTGCTCGACCTGCTCGTCATCGGGGTGCTGCGGACCTGGCTGGCCCGCCCCGGCGCACAGCCGCCCGGCTGGTACCGGGCCTACGCCGACCCGGTGGTCGGCCGCGCGGTCCGGCTGGTCCAGCACGACCCGGCCCGGGCCTGGACGGTGGCCGACCTCGCCGCCGCCACCGGCGCCTCCCGGGCCGCGTTCGCCCGCCGGTTCACCGAACTGGTGGGCGAGCCGCCCATGACCTTCGTCACGAGTTGGCGCCTCGCGCTCGCCGCCGACCTGCTGCGCGACACCGACCTGACCCTCACCTCGGTGGCCCGCCGAGTGGGCTACAGCAGCCCTTTCGCGCTCAGCGCGGCCTTCAAGAGAGTCCGCGGCGTCAATCCCCGCGACCACCGCGCCACGGCCTGAGCGCGGTCCACGGCGCCGGTGATCCCGCTAAACCGGCCGCACGATGTCGCAGCCCATGACTACGCTTCCTGCCGGACGCCGCCCCACCGCACGTCACCCCGCGCCCGCACGGGCGCGCGGCGCCGCCAGCGCCCCCGACCGGACCTGAACCAGGAGACTGTTTGTGACCCAGCAACCTGTCGCGACGTCGAACAAGCTCGACGCCGCGGTACTCAAGGTGGCCGGCGTCGTCGTGCTCGGTGCGATCATGTCGATCCTCGACGTGACGGTCGTGAGCGTGGCGCTGCCGACGTTCCAGAACGAGTTCGACGCCTCCTACGCCCGCGTGGCGTGGACGATGACCGGCTACACCCTCGCCCTGGCCACGGTGATCCCGCTCAGCGGGTGGGCCGCCGACCGGTTCGGCACCAAACGCCTCTACATGGTGGCGTTGGCGCTGTTCACCATCGGCTCCGCGCTGTGCGCGACCGCCGACTCGATCGGCGAGCTGATCGCCTGGCGCGTGGTCCAGGGCCTCGGCGGCGGCATGCTCATGCCGCTCGGCATGACCATCATGACCCGCGCGGCCGGCCCGCACCGGATCGGCCGGCTGATGGCCGTCCTCGGCATCCCGATGCTGCTCGGCCCGATCGGTGGCCCGATCCTCGGCGGCTGGCTGATCGACACCGCCAGCTGGCACTGGATCTTCCTGATCAACCTGCCGATCGGCCTGATCGCCCTGATCTACGCCCAGCTGGCCCTGCCGAAGGACAACCCCGAGCCGTCGGAGTCGTTCGACTTCCTCGGCATGCTGATGCTCTCGCCCGGCCTGGCGCTGTTCCTCTACGGCGTCTCCTCGCTGCCGGAGGCCGGCACGATCCGCGACAACAGCGTCTGGCTGCCCATGCTGGTCGGCGCCGTGCTCGTGGTGGCCTTCGTGTTCTACTCGTTCCGGCCCCGGCACCCGCTGCTCGACCTGCGGCTGTTCCGTAACCGCAACCTGACCATCGCCTCGGTGACCCTGTTCGTCTTCATCATCGCGTTCATGGGCGCGGGCCTGCTGTTCCCGAGCTACTTCCTGCAGATCCGCGGCGAGTCGACGCTGACCGCCGGCCTGCTGATGGCGCCGCAGGGCATCGGCGCGATGCTGACCATGCCGATCGCCGGCATGCTGGCCGACAAGGTGCCGGTCGGCCGGACGGTGCCGTTCGCGCTGGTGCTGATCGCCGCCGGGTTCTTCACCTTCACCCAGGTCGACCCGCACACGTCCTACTGGCTGCTCTGCGGCTCGCTGTTCGTGATGGGCCTCGGCATGGGCGGCACCATGATGCCGATCATGACCTCGGCGCTGAAGACGCTGAACGCCGCAGAGGTGGCCCGCGGCTCGACGCTTGTCAACATCCTCCAGCAGATCGGCGGCTCGGTCGGCGCCGCGGTGATGTCGGTGATCCTCACCAGCCGGCTGAACGGCTCCGAGGTGATCCCCGGCGTGACCGACCCGAGCGGCAAGCCGGTCACCGAGGCCTCGCTGGCCATCGGCACGCAGCTGCGGCCGGAGCTGCTCCAGCAGTTCCCGGTGCCGCCGTCGCTGATCGAGCGCGGGCTCGACTTCGCGGCCAGCTCCTTCGCGACCACCTTCTGGGTCGGCTTCGGGCTGGTGCTGCTCACCTTCATCCCGGCCGCCCTGCTGCCGCGCCGGCGCGAGCCGTCGCACCTGCTCGACGGCGGGTCGGGGGAGGAGCAGCGTCCGACCCCGGTCGCCATCCACTGACCGGCCGGTCGGGTCGCCGGGCACCGTCCCGTCGGCCCGAACCCGGGCAGGCTCGCCGTCGCGGGGCCTGACGCCAACCGGCGTCAGGCCCCGCCGGCCGTCCCGGCACCGGTGGCGCGGCGGATGTCGAGCAGGTGGTGCTCGGCCTCGTGGACTGTGTGCCGGCCGAGCCAGCGCAGCGTCCGCGCCTCGCGCCGCGGCCACGGGTAGACACCGGTGCGGTCCAGCTCGGCCTCGCCGAGCGCCCCGAAGCGGGCGGCGAATTCCGCGGCGGCAGCGGTCAGGTCGGCGAGGACCCGCTCCGGATCCTGCGCGTTGTAGCGCTCGGTGACCACCAGTTCGTCGCGGCCCATCGGTGGGAACTCGGGCTCGTCCACGCGCAGCGCCAGCGCCAGCCGCTCGCCCTGGACCCGGAACACGTCCCGGACGTGGCAGGCGTACTCCAGCGGCGACCACACCTCCGGGGCCGGTCGACGGCGCGGGTCCGGCACCCCGTACAGGGCGGTCGGGTAGCCCGCGGCCACGTCCCGCAGCCGCTGCGGCAGCTCCCCGCTGCCGACCGCGGAATAGACGAACAGGCACTCGTCACAGCGATCCACGCGCTCAGCGTAGGCGGTGTGCCGGCGGACCGGTGGGGCGCGCTCGGGCCGTCGGAGGAGGACAGTCCGGCGAATCCGTCTCCGGCCGCGGACGCCGCGGCGCAGGATGGGCGGTGCGGGCCGGCGTCCGGGATGCCCGCGGGGACAGGAGGGGAGCCGCGGATGACCGCCAACCGGGAGATCGTCGCGGACGCCTTCGCCGCCTGGTCCGCCGGCACCGGCAGCATCACCGGCATCTTCGCCGAGGACATGCGGTGGGAGATCATCGGCCGTTCCGTGGCGGCCGGGTTGTACCAGCCCACCCGGCAGTTCGTCGAGGAGGTGCTGAAGCCGTTCGAGGCGCGCTTCACGGCGGAGGACCCCTTCCGGCCCGTGCTGATCCGGGGCATCCACGAGGTCCGCGCCACCGAGACCGTGGTCGTGGCGTGGAACGGCGCGGGCACCACCACGATCGGCACGACGTACACCGACACGGTGGCCTGGTTCCTGCGGATGCGGGACGGCAAGGTGGTCGAGGGGACCGCCTTCTTCGACAGCATCGCCTTCAACGAACTGTGGCAGGACGTGCCGGCGTAGCGGGACCGTCCCCGCCCGCCCGGCGGCCGAGGCGGCGCGTGGGCCAGGATGGGCGCGTGGATTTCGAGCGGCACCGGGGTGAGTTGCTGGCGTACTGCTACCGGATGCTGGGCTCGTTCCACGAGGCCGAGGACGTCGTGCAGGAGACGATGCTGCGCGCGTGGCGGGCGCGGGACCGGTACGACCCCGCTCGTGCCTCGCAGCGCACCTGGCTCTACCGGATCGCGACGAACGCGTGCCTCACCGCGCTGGAGGGGCGTGCGCGCCGGCCCCTGCCGTCCGGTCTGGGCGCACCGAGCGTCGATCCGGAGGCGCCGCTCACCCCGTCGCCGGAGGTCCCGTGGCTACAGCCGTTTCCGGACGCGCGGGTCGCACCGGAGGCGCGGATCGACCTGCGGCTCGCGCTGGTCGCGGCCACGCAGGCGCTGCCGGCCCGGCAGCGGGCCGTGCTGCTGCTCCGCGAGGTACTGGAGTTCAGCGCCGCCGAGGTCGCCGCGCAGTTGGGCACCACGGTCGCCGCGGTCAACAGCGCGCTCCAGCGGGCCCGCGCCGCGCTCGCGGACGTGGGTGACGTCGGCGAGGTCACCGAGCCGGACGATCCGCGGGTGCGCGCCGTGGTCGACCGGTACGTGCGGGCGTTCGAGGCGGCCGACGTTCCCGGGCTGGTGCGGCTGCTGACCGACCAGGCGGTCCTGGAGATGCCGCCGGTGCCGCTCTGGTACCGGGGCAGCCGCGACTACGGCCGGTTCATGGATCGCGTGTTCCGGACCCGGGGCACCGGCTGGCAGGTGCGGGTGCTGACGGCCAACGGGCAGCCGGCGCTCGCCGCGTACGCGCCGGAGCCCGGGGGACCGCACCGGCTGCACACGGTGCAGGTCCTCACCGTCACCGACGGGCGGGTCGCGCACAACGTGGTGTTCGCCGACCCGCGGGTGTTCGAGGCGTTCAACCTGCCCGCCCGGATTTCCTCCGACGAGTTCCGCCCGGCCCGATGAGTCCGGCCGGTGCCGCCGGTACGTACCGGTGAGCACCTACCGGAGGGACACCATCGTGAGCGTCATCGTCATTCAGTTCGTCACCCTGGACGGCTTCGTGTCGGACCCGGACGGCTCCGGGGGCACGCCCGCGGGTGGCTGGGCCTTTCGGCACGGGCCGGACACGGTCGCTGGGGACAAGTTCCGCCTCGGCGCCGTGCTGGACGAGGGAGTCATGCTGCTGGGGCGTACCACCTGGGAGCTGTTCGCCCGGCTCTGGCCCGGCCGTGACGACCCGTTCTCCGCCCGGATGAACGCGGTGCCGAAACTCGTCGCCACCCGCACGCGCGCCGACGTCTCGGCGTGGGCGAACTCCGCGGTCGTCGAGGGCGATCTCGTCGACGCGGTGAAACGCGAGCGGCGCGACATCATCGTCACCGGGAGCCTCAGCGTCGTGCGCCGACTGATGGCCGAGGACCTGGTGGACGAGTACCGGCTCCTCACCTTTCCCACGATCCTTCGCGCCGGTGAGCGACTCTTTCCGGCGGGCGGGCCGCCCGCGTACCTGGAGTGTCTGTCGGCGGAGCAGGCGGGCGCCGCGGTCCTCGCGCGGTACCGGCGCGCACCCTGACGCTCACCACGTGCCGTGCGGAGCTGCCGTGACCTGGTGCGGCAGGCGTGCGCCGGGTCCGGCCGCCCTTGACTTCGAGCGGAGCCGGCGGTGATGGGCCCGCCCATCGTCTGGCTGGCGTCCGAGGAGGCGGCGGGCGTGCACGACGAGCGCATCGTCGCCGTCGAATTCGAACGCTGGCTGCTCGACAGGACAGGCAGACGGTGAGGGGTGGAGACGGCCGCGGTGAGGTGGCCGCGCATGCGCGCGGGAACGGTGAAAGGCCGGGGTTTCAGGCGCGCAGCCCCGTCCCGGTGGCGATGATCGCCTTCTCGAACCACGCCGCGGTGTTCCCCTCCGAGCGGGTCCAGACCGCGACGCACTGCACCACCCGGCCATGGTGCACGCAGCCGTAGCGGTGGGGAAAGGGCGTGCCGTCGGGGAGCGTCATGGTGGCGGTCACCGCGCGGCCCGGCACGCCGACTCCGCCCGGCAGGTCGGCGGCGGTGTGCCCGTCGGTCACCTGCCCCGCCTCCACGTCCCGGTCGCACGTCTCGAACAGGTCGAAGACCTGCCGTACGGCATCGGCCGCCACGGCTTCGGTCGGGTAGACCACGGTCTCCTGGGCGACCTCGACGAACTCCTGAGGTGCGGTGCCGTCCGGGGTGCCGAAGACGCGCGCCACGGCGACCAGGCGCCGGTCCAGCAGTGGCAGCGGCCGGCCGCACGCCACCCCGTCGGAGTCGAGCTTCTCGCTCCGGTGGGCAGGATCCTCGGTCAGCCCGACCAGGCGCCCCGAGGCGGCGTACCGGTCGCGGAGCCCTTGCGCGGCGCCGCCGTCGGTGGGCGAGGGAGCGGCGAGCGCGGTGGCGGACACCGTGGGCGTCGACCCGCCCGTGGCCGGAGCCGCGTCGCACGCCGCGGTCGAGCAGAGTACGGCGAGGAGAGCCACCGCAGCGGCCAGAGGTCGGATCATGGCGGCGAGCATAGGCGGCGATCGACTCTCGCCGATCGGCCAGGTGTGCGACGGGTGGGTCAGTGTCCGGGGATCAGCACGCTCAGGCAGGTGACGCAGCCTTCGAGCTTCTCGTACTCGCTGATGTCGACGACGACCGGTGTGAAGCCGAGGTCGGCCACGAGCGCCGCGGTGCGCGGCGCCGACGCGGCCAGCAGCACGAGGTCACCCCCGAGGGGTACGACGTGGCAGCCGGCCTCCTCGTCGACCGTGCGCACCGGCCCGCGGAGCGGGGTGGCGTCGATCAGCTCCGGCAGTGCGAGGAGGGTGCCGTCGGGCAGCGCGGTCACGGCCGACTTGAGATGCAGCACCTCGCGCAGCGGGACCTGGATCACCGTGCGCCCGCGGGACGCCAGGTGGGCGCGCAACTGGGCCACGCCCTCGTCGTTGGTGCGTCCGCCCCGGCCCACGTACACCGTGGTGCCGATCTGCAGCACGTCGCCGCCGTCGAGGGTCGCGGGCGCGTCGATGCGGACGACCTCCAGCCCGGCCTCGCGTACCGCCTTCTCCGTGCCGGGGATCTCCGGCCGGCGCTCGGGCGCGCCCGGCCGGGTGATCACCGCCAGGTCGTCGCAGACCACGACGGTGTCCTCGACGAACACCGAGTCGGGGCAGTGGTCGGCGGGCGCGACCTCGCGCACCTGCCAGCCGGCGTCGGCGAGCGCGGCCCGGTACGTCTCGTGCTGACGCCGGGCCCGCGCGACGTCCACGTCGCTGCGCTCGATGTGGGTGACGAGCCCTTCGGCCAGCCGGCCGCTGGGTCGCCGGACCAGGGCGGTACCTCGTGACATGCCGCCAGTCTGCCGGTGACCGTCGGCCAGCTCAAGCGCGGCGGTCGGCGGCTCGTGCTCCGGCGCCGGCGGCAACCGGCAACCGTGACCCGGACGAACCCCGGTCACGGGTCGGGAAAGGACCCGTCGCCGAAGAGCACACGGCGGGCCACGGCCCGCCCCGGCGGCGTGCGCAGCAGCGTGAACGCCGCTGCCGCGACGGCGGGCGTGCGCACCTGGGCCAGTGCCCGGCGCAGCATCAGCCGTCCCCGGAAGCGGGCGCGGAGCGCGGCGCCGTCGTAGCGGGTCAACGGGTCGGCGCGGCCCGCCCGCAGCGCCTCGTCGAGGACGTCGGCCGCGAGCGCCGACAGCCGCAGGCACGGATCGAGACCACCGGCGGTGAGCGGCGAGACCGCGCCCGCCGCGTCGCCGACGAGAAGCCCGTCGGCGCAGCCGATCCGGCGCAACACCCCACCCACGGGGATGGGGCCGCCCCGCCGCTCGACCTCGTCGGGGCGATCCACGGCCGGCAGCCCGGGCGCCGAGGCGGCGAACCGTTCCAGAGCGCTCCGGAGACCGCCGGGGAATCGGTCGGCGTAGCCGGCCACGCCGACGTGGGCGTGCCGGCCGTCGTTGACCACCCAGGCCAGGTAGCCCGGAGCGAGCGAGGGGTCGAGGACGCAGTGGAACGTCGGCGGCTCGTCGCCGGCGGGGATGCCGAACACTTCCTCGGCGCCGACCAGCAGCCGGTGGTTGCGGTCCAGGTCGAGGTCGCGGGCAACCCGGGAGCGGGCGCCGTCGGCGCCGACGACGAACCGCGCCCGGACCGCGACCGGCCCGTCGCGACCGGCCAGGAGGAAGGTGCCGTCCCGCCGGCCGGTGTAGCGGGTGCCCAACGCGATCCGTACGCCGGCGTCGGCCGCGGCGCGGGCCGCGGTGGCGTACAGCGGCGCCATGTCGGCCACCCGGTACTCGTCGCGCGCGCTGACCAGGGGCACCCGGTGGCGCAGCCCCGGCGGGTAGAGCACCACGCGTCGAATGGGTGGCCCGAGGCACTCGGGAGGCAGGGCGAAGTCGTCGAGGGTGCGCCGCACGAAGATCCCCGTGGTGCGGATCGCGCCGGTGAGCGTGGGTCGCCGTTCGACCAGCAGCACGTCGTGGCCCCGCTCCGCGAGCAGCGTGGCCGTGTGCAGCCCGGCGAGGCCGGCCCCGACGACCAGCACGTCCACGGTCGCCGGAGCCGCCCGGGGGACCCGTCGCTCGGTCGGCATGCATCGACTCTCACTCGTAATCTATCGAAAGTCAACAGGCGGTGGGTATACGCCCCGCGTCGCCGCCGACGTCGCTTCGACGAACCGGGGGAGGGCGTACCGGCGTAGCGCCTAGGCTGGTGGGAGGAGCCGGGGAGAGGCGGAAGCGGTGAGCACTGGCGGTCAGGGCCGGTCGACGGCGAGACGGAACCGCCTGCTCCTGGCCGGCCTGCTGGCCGTGGTCGGGCTGATCCTGCTGCTGCTCGGCCTCACCGTCGCCAACGGCGCGGTCGCCGGCGTCGAGGTCGTGCTGGCCCTGCTGCTCCTGATCGCCAGCTACGCCATCCAGCACGTGGCCCGCCGCGACACCCTCTACCGGGACGAGCGGCGGCGCTGAGCGGTCCGGACCGCCAACCCCCGTTAGGCTGGCCCGCGTGGATCAGGAAGACCGGATCGCGCTGTTCCTCGACTACGAGAACCTGGCGCTGGGCGTGCGCGACCATCACGGTGGCCGGCCCTTCGATTTCCGCCCGATCGCCGACGCCCTCGCCGAGCGCGGCCGGGTGGTGGTGCGCCGGGCCTACGCCGACTGGTCGTACTTCGACGAGGACCGGCGGATGCTCACCCGGTCCCACGTCGAGCTGATCGAGATACCGCAGCGGATGGGCGCCTCGCGAAAGAACGCGGCCGACATCAAGATGGCCGTGGACGCCGTCGAGATGGCCTTCGAACGGGGGTACATCTCCACGTTCGTCATCTGCACGGGGGACAGCGACTTCACCCCGCTGGTGCACAAGCTCCGCGAGCTCAACAAGCGGGTGATCGGGGTCGGCGTGGAGAACTCCACCTCGGCGCTGCTGCCGCCCGCGTGCGACGAGTTCCTCTTCTACGACCGCCTCGAAGGGGTCGACGTGCCGC